>JACDGP010000016.1 GCA_013821605.1 Herpetosiphonaceae bacterium | reverse complement strand
CCACTGATCACCGAGAGCGGTGCTCCCCATGCGTTCGCGACCACACCTGCCTCTAGTTCACCTAACTGCGGACCGCCCATGAAAAAGATCATGTTGACGCTGGTCATGCGCCCGCGCAACTCGTCCGGCGTCGCAAGCTGGCGCACAACATTGCGCAGCACCATACTTACCGTATCAGCAGCTCCGGTTAGTGCAAGGCAAGCGAAGGTCAGCCAGAACAGGTGCGACACGCCGAAGACGACCGTTGCCAGGCCATAAACCAGGACTGCGCTGAGGAGCACCCAGCCGCGACGTTGGATGCGATTGGCTACGCGGAGCATGCCGAGTCCGGCGACAAATGCGCCGACGGCCGGTGCTGCGAAGAGCAAGCCATAGCCTTGTGCACCAACCTGAAGGATGTCTTGGGCAAAGATCGGCAGCAGGGCCGTGGCCGATGAGAAGAAGGTTGCAAAGAAGTCCAGCAGCATGGTTGAACGAATCAGGGGCGTGCCAAAGACAAAGCGCAGCCCATCGATGGCTGCGCCAAGACTGATGTGCGGCTGGGCCTGCTCGGCGGCCCGCGCACGGACCGGGAGATCACGCATCAGCAACAGGCCTACGATCACCGCCACAAATGAAATTGCGTTGAAGGCGTAGACCCAGCTAACGCCCCGTGTCGCGAGCACAAGACCGCCCAGCGCCGGACCAAGCACCGCTGCAAACTGGAACATGACGGTATTAAGGCTGATGGCGTTGGGGAAGTGCTCGGCTGGTACCAGCGACGGAATTAACGCTTGGCGGGCGGGGCCATCGAAGGTCCCGATACCGGCGCTGAGTGCCGTCAACACATAGATCGGCCAAGCGACGTGCAGTCCAGCGAAGCTTACGATGGCCAATACGATGGCCGTAAGCGCCATGCCAGTTTGCGTCAACAGCATCACCTTGCGCCGGTCGAGCACATCGGCGACGACACCACTCACCAGCGAGAGGATGATGATCGGCACGACCCGGACCAGGCCAACTAACCCGAGTGCCAGCCCTTTTTGCGCGGGTGGCACGAGCAACGAGATGTGCCACAGGATCGCGACGTTCTGCATCATTGAGCCCACCATCGATACCAGCTGCCCGAGCCAGAGCAGCCGAAAGTTCCGGTAGCGGAGGGCGACAAAGGAGGAGGCTACATCATTCATCCTTATATTCTAGCAAATCGTGGCTGGGCGAGCAGCAAGGGGCAGTTATGCGGGTGCACGCATCAGTGCGTCGAAAGCAGCAAAGGCCTGATCCCAGCCGCCACCAGGGTGGGGCTCGAAGATCGCTTGCTGCACCGATGCTGCGACAGCACGACGACCCGCAGCGATATTCGGCAGAGCACCGCAGGCGAGCGCCTGAACCAGGATATTGCCCAGTGCTGTCGCCTCGACCGGTCCGGCCACCACACGGCGCACGCAAGCGTCTGCAGTCAACTGGCAGAGCAGCGCGTTCTGACTGCCGCCACCGACGATACGAATCGTATCACAGTGGCGACCGGTTAACTCTTCTAATGCTTCGACGACCCAGCGATATTTGAGCGCCAAGCTTTCTAAGCAACAGCGTATCAGGGCACCCACAGTGGTGGGCTCAGGCTGACCCGTCCGGGCGCAGTAGCCTTGCAGCGCCGCCGGCATGTCGCCAGGATGAAGAAACTCCGGTGCATCAGGATCAACCAGGCTGGCCAGTGGCGGGGCTGCTTCGGCCCGTGCGACGAGGCCGGGCCACGTGTACGTTTGTCCTTCGCGCTGCCACTGGCGCTGGCATTCCTGGAGCAGCCAAAGACCACCAACGTTTTTGAGGAAGCGGATGGTACCTGCAACGCCACCTTCGTTCGTGAAATTGAGTGCCGCTGCGCGGTCGCTGAGGATGGGCTGAAAGAGTTCGACGCCGACCAGACTCCAGGTCCCGCTGCTGATGTAGACACTGTGCTCGTCAAGGTCAGGGATGGCAGCTACGGCGCTCGCTGTATCATGGCTGCCAACTGCAATCACGGGCACCGGCCCGTGTAGGCCCACTTCCGCACGGATGTCAGGCAGGAGGTCGCCAAGTATCGTACCGGGCAGCACCACCGGCGGCAGAATGTGGGCCGGCAACTCCAGCTCGCGCAGAAGTTCCGTCGCCCACATGCGGGCCTGAGGGTCGAAGAACTGGGTCGTCGTGGCGTTGGTGTACTCAGCCACTTGCCGTCCGCTCAGCCAGTAGTGGAACAGGTCGGGGATCAGCAAGAGCGTTGCGGCCACATCCAGTTGCGGGTCGTGCTGGTGGCGCATGCTCACAAGTTGGTACAGCGTGTTGATCGGCATGCGTTGAATGCCAGTCTGCGCAAACAAGCGACGGGGTGACACGCGCAGGTCGACTTGCTCGGGCAACCCCTCGGTGCGTCGATCACGATAATGGTAGGGGTTACCCAACAGCGCTCCGCTGCTGTCTAGAAGCCCGAAATCTACGGCCCAAGTATCTATACCGATACCGGCCAGCGGCTCGTCGTATTGAGTTGGGTACTGCCCCAGACCCGTCTTGATCTCCTGCCATAGTCGTAGCAGGTCCCAGTGCAGGTGCCCTCGCAGCTGCACCGGTCCATTGGCAAAACGGTGCAATTCGCGCAGTTCGAAGCGGACACCATCCCACCGTCCAACAATCACCCGGCCACTAGAGGCACCGAGGTCGATCGCGAGGAAGCTTGTCTTGTGGCTCATAACAGATCCGCTCCCCGAATCATTGCAACTGTCACGTATGTCTTAGCGCAGAAACGCCTCATGGAGCCCACCATCGACCGTCAGGATCTGACCGGTGGTTTGCCGTAACCGATCACCCAGCAGCAGGAAAACCGCTTCGGCCTGATCTGCCAAGGTAATCGGTCGTTTCAGCAACGTACGACCGGCATAGAAGTTGGCCAACTTGGCCGTCAGCACCTCCGTGGGCTCGTCTTCGATGTAGGCAATCTCGTATTTGGACAGCGACGAAATAACGCGCTCGCGCGGGAACATGGCACTGCCCTGAACGACGGTAGCTGGGGCAACACCGTTGACCCGGACCAGTGGTGCGAGCTCGATCGCCAACTCACGCACAAGGTGGTTCGCCGCCGCTTTGCTCGTATCGTAGGCCAGGCTGCCTTTTTTCGCAACGACGGCGTTGACCGAGGTCGTCAAAACCAGCGTGGCTGGCAGGCCCTGAGCTTGCCAGAGCGTGGCAGCTTCGTCGGCTACCATATACAGCCCCGTCACATTAATCGCGAAGGTCAGAGCCCACATATCGTCTGGAATATGACCACCGGTATCGGGCGTCACAAAGATGCCGGCGGTAACGACGACCGCATCCAGGCCACCATAGGCCAACGCAATCTGATCGCACATCGTGCGAATACTCTCACGTTGTGTGATGTCGGCGTACAGGCCCAGTGCCGGGCCACAGTTCGAGATACCACTGCCGGCTACTCCGATGCCAAGCCCATACTGGTTCGTAATCGCCCTAGCACTCACGTCGGCGGCCCCTGCGTCGCGATCCACGCACACGATATGGGCGCCTTCCTTGGCCAACCGCAGCGCGACCTCACGGCCAATGCCGCTGCCGCCACCGACCACCGCGATGATCTGGCGGGCTAGCTCTTTTTCAGGTGGCATGCGTTGCAGCTTGGCTTCTTCCAAGAGCCAATACTCGATATCGAAGGCTTCCTGGAGCGGCAGCGCAGTATAGGTATCGATCGCTTCGGCTCCACGCATGACTTCGATGGCGCAATTATAGAACTCGGCAGTGACCCGCGATTCGCTCTTGTCCTTGCCCCAGGCGATCATGCCCAGCCCAGGGATCAAGATGACCGTGGGGTTGGGATCACGCATGGCGGGCGAGTCCGGGTGTTTATGCTGCGCATAGTAGGCTGCGTAGTCGATCCGGTACTGTTCCAGACCAGCACTCAGAACTTGCTTGAGCGCATCGACATCTTCGGTTTGTGGATCCCAGTCCACATACAGCGGTTTGATCTTAGTGCGCAGAAAGTGATCGGGACAGGAGGTGCCGAGTTCGGCGAGACGCGAAGCGTCGCGGCTGTTGACGAAGCGCAGGATGGGGGCATCCTCCTGCACAGTACCGACCATGCGTTTAGAGCCTAAGGGCTTCCCGCTGACCTGCCCACGCAGCCATGGCAAAATAGCGGCAAAGATGGCATGACGGCGCTCCTCGTCCAACGCCTGGTAACGCTGACCGCCAAACGTCTGGTCGCCTTTGTCGCGCGCTTCGATGTACTGTGCGGCACGCTCAATCAAATCGAGTGACAAGGCATAACAAGCCTGATCGTCGTTAGCCCAGTTAATCAATCCATGGCTGCCCAGAAGCGCGCCTCGCGCCTGCGGATGTTCGCGACAGAGTTGCTCAAGCTTGAGACCAAGATCGAAGCCGGGGCGCTGCCAGGCCGTCCATATCACTTCATCGCCATAGATTTCGCGGGTGAGGCGCTCGCCATGTTTGGCGGCCGCCAGCGCGATCACGGCGTTGGGATGAGTATGATCGACATGGGGATAGGGCACAAAGGCATGCAACGGGGTATCAATCGATGACGGGCGCGGATTGAGGTTAAAGGTGCAATGGCTGTACAGTCCGACAATCTCATCCTCGATCGCTGATTTAGGGCCGCGCTCTGGGGCATGGTGGTAGTGGCGTTGCAGCCCGCGCAGCTTGTCCATGTACAGTGACGAAAAGTTTGGGCGCTTGGCGGTCCGCAGATCGCCGCCCGAGCCTTTAACCCACAGGACCTCGACGGGAACGCCGGTCAGAGGATCGGGCTGTGTTAGCTTGGCGGAGGTGTTACCGCCGCCGGTATTGGTGATGCGGCCATCCGAACCTAGCAGATTCGAACGGTAGATCAGGCGCGCGACCGGGTCAAGCTGCTGAGCATAGGCATCGTCCCAGCCGTAGTGGACATATTTGAACGTCGAGGGATCTGTTGACATGACTGCGTTCTCCTCAGACACGCTGTGAAAGTTCCTGTGCCTCGTAGGCTTTAATCTCGTCTAGGAACTGGAAGCCGACCGGCACGTTCTGCTGTACGCAGAACTGATCCCAAACAGCTGCCCAGGGCAAGCCTTTGAGTTCTTCGAGCAAGGCAAGGCGCGCGGTGTAATCGCCATCCGCTTCGAAGCGCCGTAGCCGGTCAAGCGGGCTCAGCAGGGCGAGCAGTCCGGCGCGCAGCACATTGCGCGAGCCAATAACCCAGGCGGCGATGCGGTTGATGCTGGCATCAAAGAAATCCAAACCGATATGCACCCGCTCCATTTGGCCGCTGTGTATAACCTCATGCATGATCATTTGGAGCTCGTCCGTGAAGGTGACGACATGGTCGCTATCCCAGCGGACACCACGACTGATATGCAGCGCTACGCCGTTGACGTACATCAGCACAGCGGAGAGCTTGTCGGAAATGAGCTCGGTGGGGTGAAAATGACCGGTATCGAGGCATACCAGAATCCCATTGGCGAGGGCGTAGCCGAGGTAGAACTCGTGGGAGCCGACGACATAGCTTTCCGAACCCAGGCCAAATAACTTGCTTTCGACCGCGTCCAGGTTGTACTGTGGCTCAAGCGGGACCGCAAAGATTTGGTCCAGCGACTCTTTGAGCAAGCGGCGCGGGGTTGCGCGATCCACCGGCGTGTCCTTGAAGCCGTCGGGAATCCAAATGTTCGTTACGCAGGGTGTGGCTAGTTCCCGACCGAAATAGGCCCCGATCTGGCGGGAGGCGATGCAGTGCTCGATCCAGAACTGGCGAATGTGCGGATCGGCACTGGCCAGGGTAAACCCGCTGTCAGAGAGCGGATGCGAAAAGCAGGTCGGGTTAAAGTCGAGGCCATGCTCGTTGGCTTTGGCCCACTCAACCCAGGCAGCGAAGTGCTCCGGCTGAAGCGCATTGCGCTCTACAGCGGTGGCACCAGTTTCGGCATAGATCGCGTGGAGGCTCAAGCGATGCCGCCCCGGGATGAGGCGGTAGGCTTGATCGAGGTCACTGCGGAGTTCGGCAGCGTTGCGGGCCTTGCCCGGATAGTTGCCGGTCGCCGCAATGCCACCGGTAAGCTCGGCGTCGGGCGACTCAAAACCGGCGACATCGTCACCTTGCCAACACTGGAGACTCACGGAAAGCTGGCCGAGCTGTGCGAGCGCTCGCTCGGTGTCAACACCGAGCGCAGCATAGCGCTCTTGGGCCAGCACGTAGGCATCTTGAAGTTGTTGGGTGGTGGGAACCGCGTTGGGCATGGCTCCTCCTGTGCATTAATTGCGATGAACACGAAGGCTGCCCGACCGTATCCATAGTCGAGCAGCCATCCCGCCGGCGTTTAGAAGTTGAACTGGTCGATGTTGTCCTTGTTGAAGACCGTCGGCTTGCCCAACAGAACGACGCCATCCTTGTCGATGGTGTAGGAACCAAGCTTGCCGGCCGTAAACGTGTCCCCGGGCTGACCTTTGATCTTACCGCTTGCGACAGCATCCAAGGTCTGGATCGCGAGGTAGCCGAGATCGCTCGGATTCCAAAGCGCGAATTGCGGCGCCGCACCGCTTTTGACATAGTCGCGCATCTGGTTAGGCGTGCCAAGGCCGGTCACGAAGACCTTGCCAACCAGCTTGGCATCTTGCACGGCCCGCGCAGAGGAGGCGATGCCGACGGTCGTCGGCGCAATGATCACCTTTAAGTCTGGATATTTCTTCATCAGGCCTTGCGCCTCGGTATAGCTCTTCTCATCCTGATCATCGCCGTAGACCGTATCCACCAGCTGAAGCTTGGCATAATCAGGCTTCTTGAGCTCCTCTTTCATCAAGCCGATCCACTCGTTCTGGTTAGGAGCGGTGGAAGTAGCACTGAGGATGGCGATCTTACCGGCGCCGCCGGCGAGATCGGAGGCCATTTTGATCTGGATGGCGGCAATATCTGCAGCCACCGCCTGGTTGATATGCACCATACGGCCACCGGGGGCGATGGCTGAGTCCCAGGTCACGACGGGGATCTTGGCATCCATCGCCTGCTTGCCCGCCGGTACCAGGGCATCGGAGTCGTCAGCAGAGATCGCAAGGCCGCTCACATTTTGGGCAATCAGCGAGTTGATCAACTGGATCTGCTGGGTCGCATCGGCCGTCGCCGGTCCCTGGTACGTTACCGTAACGCCCAATTCCTTCGCAGCTTGTTGAGCACCTTTATTTGCCGTATCAAAATATGGGTTACCTAACGCTTTGGGAACAAGGATATAGGTCTTTGCTCCACCAGCTGCGCCACTACCAGCTGCAGTGGCAGCCGCGCCGGTTGCTGCCATAGTCGCCGTGCTGGTATCAGTCGCAGCTGCCATGGTCGCTGTGGTGGTGTCGGTGGCAGCCGTCATCGTTGCTGCGCTGGTGTCGGTTGCGGCTGCCGTGGCCGCTGTACTGGTGTCGGTGGCAGCCGCCATGGTCGCCGCACTTGTTTCGGTCGCGGCTGTCATCGTGGTTGTGCTGGTGTCGGTGGCAGCCACCATGGTCGCCGCACTTGTTTCGGTCGTGGCAGCCATCGTGGATGAACTTGAAGTGGCCGCGCCCTGGGTAGCTGTGCTAGAGGTTGTGGTTGCGGGTGTTCCGCCGCAGGCGGACAAAACCGCCAGCACGACAAGGATGAGGAATGACCTCAGACCTTTTTCGAACATTGTGGCCTCCTAATAAGATGTTAAGCCAAAGAAATCCGTACCGATGTTTGTACAGTTCCCTCGTGGACCGACGAATAGGCATGCTCCTTTCTGTTACTTGGCCGGGATCAGGGTGCGTGACCAGAAGAAGAACCAACCAAACAGCACCGTGACCAGCAAGGCGAGGCCGATTTTGCCGAGCGTGGCGCCTCGCCAAGAGCGGATAGCCGAGAGCTGGCCGGCGAGCCGGGGCAGCAAAATAGACAGGATCAGTAGCGAGCCGATCACGATATCCTGTACTTGACCCTGAATGTTGACGAGGCCCATCCCAAAGCGCAGAATCCCGATCAGCAGCAGGGCGAGGATTGCGCCGATCATTGTGCCACTGCCGCCGAAGATACTGATGCCACCGAGCACCGTGACCGTGATCACCGTTAGTTCCAGGCCGGTACCGATATCTGGACGCGTGCTGCCGAAACGGGCGGCCAAGATCAATCCGGCCAGTGCTGCCATCAGGCCGGACAAGACATACATCGCGATTTTGATGCGCACGGTTGGCACGCCCGAAAACCGGCTCGCCTCTTCGTTGTTGCCGATCACGTACAAGTACCGACCAAAGGTCATGCGGTTAAGCACGAGCCCGAAAGCTAGCGCCAGCAGCACAAAGATCAGCAGCGCAACGGGAATGCGTGTCCGGCCCAATGTACCCTGACCCAGGGAGGTGAACGCCGGCGGATAGCCACGTGCGGCTTGGTCACCCAGCAGCGCGTAGGCCAGGCCGCGGTAGAAAGAAAAGGTGCCCAAGGTCACCACCAGCGCCGGCAAGCGGAGCCTGGCGATCAATACACCGTTGAGCAAGCCGGCCAAGGCACCCACCAGCAAGGCCGCCGTAGCTGCCAACCAGATATTGACGCCCATGATATGCAGCCAGCCCATGAATGAGGCCGACAAGCCCAGCGTTGAGGCAATCGACAGATCGATGTTGCCAGTCACGATAATAAAGACCATCGGCAGCATCATGATCCCAATCTCCATGAAGTCCGAGGTGGTCCGCAGGAGATTGTTGGTGCGGAGGAAGAAAGGCGATAGGCGCGTGTTGAGCACCGCAACCGCGATAATGAGCACGACCAATAGCCATTCCCAGCGCACCAGTAGGCGAGCAAGCGTATCGCGGGCCGAGTACGCGGGCTGCTGCGTCGTAGCTGCCGAACCGATAGGCTTCGTCATACGCGTTGTGCTCCCGATGCGAAGCGCTGCAGGCGCCGCAGGATGGCCGAGTCTACGATTACAGCGAGCAAGATAAGGAGACCTTGGGCCGCCAACTGCCAGAAGGGTGAAATGCCTACCAGGGTGAGGGCATTCTGGATCGTGCCCAGCAGAAATGCGCCGAGCACGACGCCGAGCACGCTGCCGCTGCCGCCGAAGATGTTGACGCCGCCAACGACAGAGGCCGCTACCGTTTGAAGCTCAAAACCCGCCGCCGTATTGGTCTGCGCCGCCTCGAAGCGCGAGGCCCAGAGCACGCCTGCCAGACCGCATAGCAGGCCCGAGAGCATATATACCAGGAAGATCACGCGTTGCACCCGGATACCGGCAAAGCGGGCTGCATCGGGATTGCTGCCCACCGTATAAATATCGCGGCCGGTACGGGTGTAGCGCAAAAAGTAGTACACGGCTGCCACGACGATGATCGCACCAAGAATAATATTCGGCAGGAGCAACACACTGCCTTTAGCAAGTTGCCGGAAGCCCGGCGGCAGTTGTGATGCATTGACCCAGGTGCCACGACTGTACCAAAAGACCAGGCCACGGTAGATGCTGAGCGTGCCCAAAGTTGCAATGATCGGCGGTACGCCGCCAAACGAGATGAGCACGCCGTTGAAGCTGCCAAGGACCATGCCGAGCAGCATGCCTAAGACCATGGCGACCGGCCCGGGCAAGGCCGGGAAGGCGACGACAACAAATGACACCATCATCGCCGTTAGGCCAATGATCGAGCCGACGGATAGGTCGACACCACGCGTGATGATGACCATGCTTTGCGCCAGCGCGACGATCACCAGGATCGAGATGTTGAGCAGGATGTCGCGAAAGTTATCGAGCGTCAAGAAGGCCGGGGTCCGTAGTGTCACCACAGCGGCCAGCGCAACGATAAAGACAAGAATGCCGGCTTCCCTGAATTTAATAACCGCCTGAAGCAGGCCGGCACGCAGGCGCGGTGCCATGTCCATCTTTCCCATCATCGGTCCTTTTTGCATGCGAAGCGCTTGCTAGGCCGCCGTGGCTGCCGCCATAATCTTTGCCTGGGTCGCCTCGACGCGAGTGAACTCAGCCGTGATGCGCCCTTCGCGCATAACCAGTACCCGGTCGCTCATGCCCAACACTTCTGGAAGCTCGGAAGAGATCATCAGGATGGCCATGCCCTGCGCCGCCAAGCTGCTCATCAGTCGATGCACTGCCGCTTTAGTACCGACGTCGATGCCGCGCGTCGGTTCATCCAGAACGAGTACACGCGGATTGGTACCCAGCCACTTCGCCAGCACAACCTTCTGCTGATTCCCCCCCGAGAGCTGCCCGACCTGCTGCCGAACACCCGCCATCTTGACCTCCAGCTGTTGCGCGCCAGTTGCGGCCAGTTGCTGTTCACGGCGCGTGTTCAACCAGCCACCGGACGACAGCTGCGACAAGACCGGTAGCGATATATTGTTGGCAATGCTCATTGCGAGGACCAGCCCCTGTTGTTTGCGATCTTCGGGGACATAGCCAATGCCAAGCGCCATGGCGACCTGCGGACTCGTGATGCTAACGGCATGGCCATCCAGCTTGATCGTCCCGCTGACAGCCGGGTCAATGCCGAAGAGCGTGCGGGCTACGGCGGTTCGTCCCGCGCCGATCAGGCCGGCCATGCCGACGATTTCGCCCTGCCGGAGGGTAAACGATATATCGGCAAAGCTCCCCGGAACGCCTAGCTGCTCTACTTGGAGAACGACAGGGCCGGGCACTACGGCTTGCTTCGGGAAAAGTTCGTTCAGCGTACGCCCTACCATCATCTGAATCAGATCAGAGGTCGTGACGTGCTCCATCTCCTGCGTAGCGACATAGGCACCGTCCCGCAACACTGTGACGCGATCAACCAGCGCGAAAAGTTCTTCCAAGCGATGCGAGATAAAGACGATGGCCGTGCCGGTGGTACGTAGTTGCCGGACGATAGCGAAGAGTTCGGCAACTTCGTTTTGGGTGAGCGACGACGTCGGCTCATCCATGATCAATACCTTGGCCTTGATGGAAATGGCCCGTGCGATCTCCACCATTTGCTGCTGGGCAACACTGAGTTCGCGCGCCTTGGTGCGTGGGTCAAGTGCTACACCGAGTTGCTGGAGCAGCTCAGCCGCCGCACGGTACATTTGCCGCCATGCTACCCGTCCACGCTGTACAGGTTGCCGACCAACAAAGATGTTCTCGGCAATATCAAGATCGGGAAAAAGGCTCGGCTCCTGATAAATCGCAACGATGCCGGCTAGCTGTGCATCACGCGTATTCCCAAAATGAACGGTCTGGCCCTCGAAGACGAGCTGGCCCTCGTCAGGCTGATAGAAGCCGGTCATGATTTTGATGAGCGTCGATTTACCGGCCCCATTCTCACCGAGCAGGGCATGGATTTCCCCGGCACGTAGTTCGAGTTGAACGTCCTTGAGCGCACGCACTCCACCAAAATGTTTGGAGAGATGATGGACTTCCATCACCGGTGCTTGGTCACGCATACCGGCCTCATCAGAATCGAAAGGCGTCTATAACATTCCGATTTCTTTTGCGTTACGCTATCATATGAAATGACGTAAGTCAAGAGCTTCGAAGAATCTCCGTTTCCTTTTGCTTACGACCAGCTTGACGCTACCTTTCCTGGTAGGTATGATGCACGGGTAGCCTGTACCAAATCATAGCTGGTGGGGAAGATGTATGTCGCAGGCCGAGCAAGGGTTATCGCCGGAACGCCGCCGTGATCAGATCCTTCGGTACTTGAGCGCCCGCGATCGCTCATCGGTCGGTGAACTGAGCGAGGTACTCGGCGTTTCGGAAGTGACCGTCCGGAAAGATCTGGACGCGCTTGAGGCGCAGGGTGTTTTGACACGCGTCCATGGTGGTGCCATAGTCTCGGGACGAGGCCGGCTTGAACTGCACTTTGCAGCCCGTGAGCAAGAGCATCTTGAGGAGAAACGGCGGATTGCTGAGGCTGCTGCCGCGCTGGTTCATTCTGGACAGCGTATCTTCCTAGATGCCAGCACGACTGCGCTGCAGGTCGCCCGGCTGATCAAAGACCGTACGGCACTCGTGGTCGTTACCAATGGTTTGTATACGGCGCTCGAATTGAACTTCTGCACAGGTATTACCACGATAGTGGTCGGGGGAACAATGCAGCGTCGATCGAGTTCGCTCGTTGGTAGTCTCAATTACGATTTGCTCCGCCGGCTGCGCGTTGATATCGGGTTTTTCGGTGCGCGCGGTATAACCGCAGCCGATGGCTTGATGGAGTCCGACATTGATGAAGCGCAACTGAAGCAGCAGATGGTGAGCGCTGCCGGTCTGGTCGTGGGCATTGCCGATGCCAGCAAGTTCGGTGCGATCTCCTTCAGTGCGTTCGCGCTGCCACATGAGATTGATCGGATCTTCACCAACGAAAGTGCACCTGCGGTAGTGGTCAGCGGCTTGCGCGAGCAAGGCATCAACGTCGAGATGGTTTGACGGCAGATGATTAGATAAACGACGCGGCAAGGAGAAGTTGCATGCCCATTATGATTACTGGCGTCATCGCCCGAGACATTCGATTCCCGACGTCGCGGTCGCTGGATGGCTCCGATGCTATGAATCCCGATCCCGACTACTCGGCAGCCTACGTCATCCTCACCACCGATGGGGCAGCCGGACTCGAAGGCCATGGGCTGACGTTCACGATCGGTCGTGGGAATGAGGTGTGTGTCGCCGCGATCCACGCACTCGCGCCGTTGATCATTGGCAAGACACTCGAATCCTTTACCGCTAACATGGGCGCTTTTTGGCGGATGATTACGGGCGATAGCCAACTACGGTGGTTGGGGCCGGAGAAGGGCGTGATCCATCTAGCAACGGCAGCCATCGTTAATGCCATTTGGGATCTGTATGCCAAGGTCGAGGGCAAGCCGTTGTGGAAATTATTGGCCGACATGACACCGGAGCAGCTCGTTGCTTGCATCGACTTCCGCTATATCACAGATGCGCTCACGCCGGATGAAGCGCTTGCAATCCTCAGTACGCATGCCTCGACCCGTCCAGAGCGCGAGGCCGAAATGCGCCGGGATGTACCCCGCGTATACCACCTCAGCTGGTTGGCTCGGCTATGATGACGCGAAGATCCGGCGGCTCTGCCGGGAAGGATTGGCTGCCGGTTGGACACACTTCAAACTCAAAGTTGGGGCAGATAGTGCCGACGATCTGCGGCGGGTCGCGATCCTGCGGGAAGAGATCGGCTCCGATTGCAAACTGATGCTTGACGCCAACCAGCGCTGGGATGTGCCCGAAGCAATTGCACGGATGCACGAACTGGCCCGCTTTGCCCCATGGTGGATCGAGGAGCCGACCAGCCCCGATGACGTTTTAGGCCACGCCGCGATCGCGCGGGCAATTGCCCCAATTGGCGTTGCTACCGGCGAGCATTGCCAGAACCGCGTGATTTTCAAGCAGTTGCTGCAGGCCGGTGCCATCCAATTCTGCCAGGTCGATAGCTGCCGCTTAGGAGGAGTCAACGAGGTGCTGGCAGTGCTGTTGATGGCGTCCAAGTTCGGGATCCCGGTCTGCCCGCACGCGGGTGGCGTTGGTTTGTGCGAATACGTGCAGCATCTGTCGATCTTTGATTATGTGTGCGTGAGTGGGTCGCTTGAAAATCGTGTGGTCGAATACGTAGATCATTTACATGAGCATTTTCTCGATCCGGTGATCATTCGGGATGGACACTATATGCCACCAAGTCAGTCGGGATACAGCATCACGATGCGACCAGAATCATTGGATAGATTCTCGTTTCCTAGCGGACCGGCATGGATGACCGTCTAGCTGCGTCTTAACAACCATTGGAAAAAGATAAGAAATCTGCGAGGTCGTTCCAATGGAAGTCCAATCTATCTCCAGTATCCTTTCCCATGGAGAGAGGAGGAGGAGGAGTATGGACTCAAACACGCTATCGAAGAAGGTCATGTGGGCCGGGATCATCTTGATCCTGCTGACCGGACTCATTCATGTGATCGATGCACCCAGTAGCTTTGGCGATGCAACCTACAAAGGGCTGTTATTTGTCGCTAATGCGCTGGGCGCACTGGTGTCTGCCGTCGGCATCTACCGAGGTTCACGCAGTTGGGGTTGGGGACTCGGCCTACTGGTAGCGGGCGGCGCGTTCGTGATGTACATTATTAGCCGCACAGTTGGTCTGCCCGGTCTTGAGCCAGATGTTTGGCTTGAACCACTGGGGATCGCATCGTTAATCGTCGAGGCACTGTTCGTGGGACTTACCCTCTGGGCTATGGCCCGACGTACGACGACACCGGTCGTACAACGAAATGTTTCGCGTGAGGGTGGTGTATAAGCATCACCCACCGGTAGCGCAGGAGTGAACGCGGGAGCATGCAAATGCACGCTCCCGTTTCGCGCATACCCGTACATTCCCAGGTTGCATCAGGCTTAACAAGCGTGTATACTCCACCAAAGCCAATTACCGATCACCGTAGATCACTATTGGGCGAAGATGGCCTGCTCCGTTCGGAGTGGGTATTTCGTGTTGTTGGGGAGGTAACGATGGAAACACGCAACCAGAAGTGTCCAACGTGCAGCCGGACGCTTACCCAGCACGATGATGTGTTCACCTGCGCTGAGCATGGCGATTGGGTATTGTACGGCACGCGGTTACTGGTTCGCCCACCGACCGCTGAAGCACTCCGCCGTGAAACTGTGACGATGCCATGGGAACAGCGTCTACCTCTCGCTGCTTGACCACTCCAGCAATGTTCGCCAATCGAAAACGTGCAGCCAATTGGTTGCACGTTGCGCTTTTAATGACTGCCTCACACGAGCTGATCTGGAATTGGCGTGCTAAGAGGCCAGCGGCCCGGCCTCAAGCAACGAGCTACTCCAGATGGGACTTGAAGCGATCGGTTAAGGCGGCAACTTCGCGATATTTGGTCAGCACCAGATCAAGGCCCGCTTGATCCACTGCCAGCATATTACGATAGATTTGTTTGTCGAGCATCTGATCCTTGTCGCCAGCGGGCCACAGCCGCCACGAGTCGTTGTCGATCATATCCGCCACAACCAGCACACCGTCCGTGGTTCGGCCAAACTCGATCTTAAGGTCGACCAGCACCACATTTTGTGCTGCCCAGGCACCTTCTAGCACGCCAAAAACCGCTCGGCCCAGCTCAGTCATGCGCGTTACCTCATAGCCAGTTGCCACCCGTTGGGTCACGATCTCGTGCTCCGTCATTTGCGGATCATGGCGAGCGTCATCCTTGAGGAAGAATTCTACCAGCGGCGGGTCAAAACGTTGGCCCTCGGTGCTGCCCGGAACGCGCTTAAGGTACGAGCCGGTAGCGAGACGCCGCATCACAACTTCCAAGGGGATCATCTCACAGCGACGTACCAGCAGTGTGCCCTCTGCCGGCGTAGATACAAAGTGGGTTGGTATCCCGGCAGTGTTGAGTAGCCCGAAGACATTGGCGGCAGTATGGCTGCTCAAGTGCCCTTTGCCGGGCAGCACGTCCCGGCGTGCACCATCGCCAGCACTAATAGCATCTTTTTGGACCATGATGGCCAGCGCGGGATCCACAGAATCCGCATAAATAATTTTTGTCTTGCCTTCAGCGAGTTGTGGGCCGTATTCCATAGCGCACTCCCGTTTCATGTGCTACCTTATGACAAGCTCGCCGCATACTGCACCATGTTGCGGAAGATGGGTAACCCATCACCTTGCCGACGTTGCTTATTGCGGACCCAATCGGGATGCAATTGTGGCAAAAAGGCGCGGTCGGGATGTGGCATCAAGCCAAGAACGTTGCCACGCCGGTTCGATACACCAGCAATCGCACCCGCTGCACCGTTGGGATTAGCCGGATAGTGCAGCGTAGGTTGGTCAGCACGATCCACGTAGCGTAAGGCAATCTGGCCCTGCTGTTCGAGACGCACCAGCGACGCAACGCCAGCAACCAGCCGGCCCTCCCCATGGCCAACCGGTAGCTCGAAGGGTGCGCTAATATCCCGCAGAAAAATGCACTGCTGGCCGAGAGGCGCCACTAAACGCACCCAACGACATTCGTAGTGGCCCGACTGGTTCGTGGTGAGGGTGATCGCTGGCTCCTGCTGCGGGCTATCCTCAAGCCCAAGCAGACCGGCTTTGACCAGCACTTGAAAGCCATTACAGATCCCGAGCACTGGATGTCCATCCGCGATGAAGCGTTCCAAAGCACTGCCCAAGCGATAAATGAGGTCCACCGCCAGCAATTTACCAGCACCAAGATGATCGCCGTAGGAAAAGCCACCGGGAATGATTAAGCCGGCATAGTGCTTGAGGTCGACTGTTCCTTCAGCGAGCCGGTTTATGTGGACGAGCTCGGCATGCCCTCCGGCAAGCGTCACGGCTGCTGCCGTCTCGTGGTCGCAATTAATGCCTGCCGCCCGCAATACCAATATTCGAGGTGCATTCACGGTCATAGTACACCACCACTATTGAGCCATAATTCCATCGTCTGACCGACAATGGCTAAACTTGTCGCAGAGATTTTATCGAGGGTGTCACCGGTCGTGTGCCACGGGGGGTAATCGAAGTCGATTACATCGACCGCAGGAATGCCTTGAGCCAAAAATGGCGAATGGTCATCCAGCATTCCATACTTCTCGCGCGGTATGAATTGCGTAAAGCCCTGCCGCGCCGCTGCCGCCCAGACGCTCTCGCGGAGGGCAGGCGTGGAATTGCTTTCATAGTACACGTCGAGATTGGTGTCACCGATCATATCGAGGATCACCACGGCGACAGGGCGAACCGCGAGGTGCGTAGCAAGATAGTTGGACCCGACCGTCCATTCCCAACCATCCAAATCGCCATCGTCTTCGGCGTCCAAGAAGGCGAGCTGCACCGTCCGCCCGAACGCTTCGGGTCGTACAACCCGCGCCAGCTCTAGCAGTACGGCCACACCGCTAGCCCCATCATTTGCAGCGGGTACCGGCTCGTGTTGTTTGTTTGGATCGGGGTCGTGGTCGGCCTGGCGACGCGAGTCATAATGTGCACCAAGCAGCAGGAGCGGTCCCGAGCCGCGTTGAGCCAGTATATTGCGGCATGTGATCCCGCGGTAGGGAAAGCGCTGTTCAGTTATCTGCCAACCGGACTGGCGTAATTGCCTAATGATGTAATCACCGGTGTGTTGCCAGCCGGGCGATCCGGTATCGCGTGGCACCCACTGCATCTGGGTGGCAGCGACTTGCATCGCACGAACCCCGTCGAACAGCGGTGTAAACGGGGTCTTAAGCACAAGTGACTCAGGTGATTGGGTGAGCGTCGGGACTTGTGGCGTAGCACTTGCAAGGACAGCTGGGAATGGGGATCGCGACACGCCAGCGGGCCCACATGCTGCCAGCAGCACTAGGACGAAGCTGCAGCCAAGCCGCCGCATGATGTACCATTGCATCAGAAGTGCCACGCGGCTATTATAGAAGCCGGTGTGGTTTCGGTCAACGCAGCACGGGAGTATCACAGTGAACAATCAAGCGCGGCGCAGATCCAAGCCATCGAGATTCAGTCTAAAGAACGATAGTGCAGCCGTAGCCCGCTGGCCGGCAGCCTTGGCCTTTCTATCGATCGGTGGCATTTACCTGCTCATCTCAGGCCGGCATCTCTCGGTACCATCTTGGCTTATTTTGGCTGCGGTGCTCGTGCTACTAGTGCCAATAAACATTGCGCGCTTGAATGGGCTGGATCATATTGTCAAAATATTGGCTCGCGGACTGACCATGTTGGTCACAGTGATCATTGCATCAAGTGCTGCCTTGTTGCTTATACGACTACAAGGCGGTGGGACGAAAGCAGGTGTGCTCCTCCGTGATGCAGCCTTGATCTGGATCGCCAACATCTTATGCTTTGCCCTCTGGTACTGGGAGATCGATGGCGGCGGCCCGAACGTGCGCCGCCTCGATCATCACGCCAGCAGTGATTTCCTGTTTCCACAAATGACGATGGACCCGGCCCTCGTCCAAGGTTGGGCACCCGACTTTCTGGATTATCTATTCCTGGCCTTTAACACGAGCACCGCTTTTAGTCCGACTGATACGATGGTGCTATCACGGCGCGCCAAAGGGCTGATGATGATCCAGTCGTTGATCTCCTTGCTGGTCATCGCCGTGCTCGCCGCGCGGGCTATTAACACCCTCTCCTGATGCTAACCCTCATCAACCAGCATCATCTCGGCAATGCGGTCAAGGTAAAAGGTGCGCTGTGAGTTGCGCAGGAAGCAATAAGCGATCACGCGTGGCAGCCCGTCGGCCATGTGTAGCTCAAGTGGCAGAATTGTGCGCAGAATAGGATCGCCACCTTTCGTGCGGTAGGCAATGCGCAGTTGCCGACCCTGACGCAACGCTTCGAGGACCATTGGATCGGCGGCCGGCTCAAGATCACCGGGTAATAAACCGCCTTGTGCCCGCAGCAAATCTTCAAGCGTCTCGACGCCGAGTGGTTCAAGCTGCCGCAACAGGTGCGCGAAGACCGCTAATAATGCCTCGACATCACTCATCGCGCGATGCTGTGGTCGTGCCACGCCGACGTGCTGGGCTAAAGCGCCAAGGTTGTAGCGATCACGGCGGAGAAAATGGCGAGCCAGCGATAACGTATCAACGACGACATTGTTCAATGGTCGCTGACCGGCCCGTACCAACTCGGCATTCAAAAAACACACATCGAAGGGCGCGTTATGCGCCACCAGGACACCATCGCCAATTGCGTCAAGCAAAGGAGCCATGATTAACTCGAACTCCGGTGCTCCTGCTAGCATGTCGGCGCTGATGCCGTTCACAGCATACGCATCCGGTGCGATCGGCCGAGCCGAACTGACCAACGCCTCGAAGGTATGGACGATCTGACCGTGCTGCCAACGCATCAGGGCGATTTCGCAGATCCGGTCTTCCTCCGGCTTAAGTCCAGTGCTTTCGATATCTAATAAGACAAAGGGCACGTCCATGATGGGCGCGCCAAGCAGCGCAGAACGGTCAGCGATTAACATCACACAAGTATAACATCCCTTGCTGGAACTGTTCCAATCGCGTATCCTATGGCGCATGCAACGACTACGCCTGCGGGGCTACTTGCTGGTACTGCTGGCCGCCAGCCAGTGGGCGACTATCGGCTTATTCTACCGAATTTTGGTTGACCAATATGGCCTAGCGCGACAAACGGTCGTGGCTTACCGGGCGGGCTTGTCGGCCCTTGTGCTGATCGCCGGACTCCTGTTGCGGCAACCGGGCTGGCTCCGCGTACGCCGACAGGATTGGCCCTTTTTTGCCCTCTTCGGCGTGGTGGGGGTAGCAGGCTTTTATCTGGCGTACATCGCCGCTATCTCCAGCGGCAGCGTCGCTCAGGCTGCCGTACTATTATATACAGCACCTTTTTGGATTACACTTTGGGCAACCATTCGGGAGCATGAACTCCTTGGTCTGCGCAAGCTGTTGGCACTTGGTCTAGCCTTCGTTGGTTGCGCATTGGTAGCCGGAATTACGGACCCGGTTCACCTGCGTAGCAATGGGCTTGCCATCCTATGGGGGCTTGGTTCCGGGCTTGGGTATGCCGTCTACAGCGTGTGCAGTGCAGTGGCTACCCGGCGCGGCTACCGGCCCTGGACGGTTGTAACGTACTCACTCGGCATTGGCGCGATCATGTTATTTGCCGTCGCACCGCTCGGAGATACCTCACGTATCCTCCATACACCGTCGTTGTGGGGCTGGTTGCTGGCGGTGGCGTTCCTGCCCACATTGCTGGCACCCGTATGCTTTACCTGGGGGCTGCAAAGCGTACCAACCTCCGATGCCTCGATCATAGCGACGTTGGAACCGGTCATCGCTGCAGGATTGGCGGCCCTGCTGTTAGGAGAAGGCTTGGGGTTCGCACAGTTACTAGGTGGGGCATGTGTGTTAGCGGCCGTCCTGCTCCTTACCGCAGCCGGCAGACAAGGGAAGCCACTCCCGACTACCGATCAAGCGCCAACTCACGCATGAGACTGAGATGAGCCTTGAGAGTGAGAACGTGCTTGCAGCCCCGGTACAGCGGAGCACGACCGCCCATCTTGTGCTGTTCGTAGGTGTACTGGTCGTTTCGACTGCGGCCATCTTTATCAACCTAGCACAGCACCGCGGCGCGTCCCCATTAACGATTGCGGCCGGGCGGTTGACCTTTGCTGCCATCCTTCTAACACCCTATGCCTTGAAGCGCCACAAAAGTGAAATAGTGGCGGTCAGCACTCGTGATCGTGCGCTGGCACTGCTAGGCGGAGGCCTCCTTGCGGTGCACTTCGCGAGTTGGATTACATCGTTGACCTTTACCTCAGTGGCGTCATCGACTGCTTTAGTGTCCACCAACCCCCTCTTCGTCGGCCTGGCCTCGGTGGTGTTGTTTCATGAACGCATCCGGCACTCGGTCCTGCTTGGTATCGCACTGACCATCGCCGGCTCGGCCTTGATCGGCTTGAGTGATCGCAGTGGTGGCCATGGCAGCCAGCCACTGCTCGGTGATCTGCTGGCATTAGTTGGCGCAATCACGGCCTCGGGTTATTTTCTTGTCGGTCGTGAACTGCGTAAGCGCCTGGGGATCGTGCCCTATATCTGGATGGTCTATAGCATTGCGGCGGTGGTCTTGCTCCTCTGGATGGCGCTGGCCGGTGACTCCTTGTTGGGCCTGCCCGCTGTGGTCTATGGCTTGTTATTTTTACTGGCGCTCGGGCCACAACTCACCGGCCATACAGCCTTTAACTGGTGCCTCAAGCATCTGTCTGCGACCTTCGTCACGGTAGCAGTGCTGGGCGAGCCGGTAGGATCAGCGTTGCTAGCGTTGTTGTTGCTGCCTAACCAACAACTTGCCGTGCTACAGATTATTGGTGGACTCGTGCTGGTAGCGGGGATCGGCGTTGTTTCGTTGGCCGAGCAGCAGGAGCGTTAGCGCTCCACCGCTACGGTCCCGAGATCGATCTCGTTCTGTACGCGTTGACCTGCCGTCTGGCGGATCTCAAGCCGGGTGCCGGTTGTTCGATCATACATACCGAGCACCAGATGATACGTACCCACACCGAGTGTCGCCGGCATGGGCAGATCAAGCGCTTCTTCCACTACCGTGCCAAGTCGCCAGCTACTGATAGGGAACAGGCCGGCCCAAGGCGGCGTATCCCGCTGAGCAACAGTATGACCGATCGTGTCGCGCAACTGGATAAACGCTATGTACTGAGCGTCTGGAACGACCGGGACGATGTGCTCCCAAAAGGCGGTAATCCCGAGCATGCCGCCCGGCTTGACCGCCCGACCCACTGCGATTTCAGGACCGGCCGGTCCGGTGAGCTTCCGGCCAAAAAGCACTGCATTAAGCCGCAACGGGCCGATCGTCGCGCTCACCGGCTGTGCACTCAGCGTAGCTGTTGTCAATCCCGTATCAAGCAGATCAATGCGCGGACCACGATAGCCACTACCCGGGCCTCCCCACCGGCCGGCTTGCTTGCCGCCAGACAGCAGTTGCTGGTAGGGTGTCGTCAATTCCCAACTGCGGCGTGCATCCGAGCTGAGCAGTAGCAGGCCATAGCCTTGGCCACGGTACCAAGGGATGGAGTGGGCGGCAAGGTTTGGAAAGCTCGTTATCTGGGAAACGCCGCCCACGGTCAGGGGATGTTGTAGCTCACCCGCAATGCGCGTGCCCGGCCATCTGCTGCTGGTCCATGTTTGGGCCATCACCCGCGCATCGGGCTGCGCAAACTTGGCACTTTCACTAAAGGCGGCGATGCCAGACGGCAGCGACAAGCCCGCGATGGCGGCAAGTGCTAGTCCAGGTCTAAGCTGCCTCGGCAAGCGTAGCGCCAATACGTCCCACAACTGAGTAGCACCATAACCAGCGAGCAACAGCAGGGAGGGCTGGAGCGGCAGCAGATTCCGAAAAAAGTGGGTTTGAACACGGAGGAGTGTCAGGAGCAGCACCACCGGAAACGCCAGGAGCACAGCAGCGTGAGCTGGTCTACGGTGGAGCAGGCCTATCGTCCCGATCGTTGCCAGTAGCGCGGCCAGCGGTCCTAACGCTTGTGACCACAAGAAGTTAAGGTAGGCACGCACGGGCCAGGCACCGGTGATATCGCCATGCTGGCCATTGTATGAGCCGAACAATGTGCCGAGATCATGCCGAAACGCGCTCCAATCAAGGAGAATATAGGGCGACGTGGCAACGAAAACAACTCCTGCCACGGCTCCGGCTATGATTAATCGCCCGCTGGATAGCAGCGCGTGTCGTCGCCAGTACAGCAGATGAGCGAGCAGAAGCGGGACACAGAGCAAGGCATTTTGATACTTGGTTGCCATAGCCAGTCCCACCGCGAGTCCGCCTAGTAGATAGGAGCGCCATGTCCCTCGTTCGAGCACAGACATTGCCCCAATGATCGCGCATGTGCTACCGAACGCTGCCGGGACATCGACCGTCATATAGTGAGCATGCGTAATGGCCCAGGGCGAGAGCGCCAACAGTGCCGCTCCAAGCAGTGCTGCACGCCGGCCAAGTACCTGGGCACCGCCGAGCGCCACGACGACGACGCTCGCCGCGCCAAGCACGGCCGTGAGCAGCCGGGTCACCACAAAAGCTTGTGGAATAGTGGTTATGAAATCAGTGGTAGCGGGGAGTGTGAGCGGGGCATGATAGCTGCCACGGAGCAGTCCCCAGGCGAAATGTAGCTTGAGGAGCAGCGCCTGCGCATACAACATCAACGACGGATAAAAAAAGAAATGGGGATCGAACTGGCCGGCGACGATGCGCAAGACCACGTTCATAACCGCAGGCTCGTCAGGATGATCTGTATAGGGTAAAGACCAGCCCGCACCCCACATCCGCAAACTGAGTGCGATCAATCCGAGGGCGAACGCTCCGAGGATGTGGATGCGCGGTCGTTGAGAGAACCCATTCGTAGGTTTCAAAGCACTCGTTCACCTATGTTGACCATGGCCGGTCGCAGGCGCCGCATTGTACCATGTGCACTACGGGCAAAGCAGCGCCTCCCCAGACTGCTTAGCCTGGGGAGGCGCCGTGCCAGGAGGGGTGAGCGATTATTTCAACGTCAGGCGCGTGGTTTGCTCGCGGCCATCCCGCACAAATGTGATTGTGACCGTATCGCCGGGGTTCGCCTGGGTTTCAATCACATTGCGCAAGTCGCCGGTCGTCCGCACCGGTGTGTTGTTAATAGCGACAATAATGTCGCCGTTCGTTGGGAACTGCACTTGCGATCCATCGCTCGCTTGCAGGTTCGTGGAAGTAGTAGCTGCCCGCAGCCCGGCTTGCTGCGCTTGCGGCCCAGTAAGCTTGGCAACCATAATACCGCTCGTGACCGGTAAGTTGAGGACACGTGCAATCCGTGGATCGATCGGAAACGACGAAATACCCATTACCGGGCGGTTGTAATGACCGGTTTGGATGATCTGCTGCGCAACACGTTTAATGCGATTAATCGGGACAGCAAAGCCGAGGCCAATGCTGCCGGCCGTTGCTTCAGAAGTAGCCCGTGTTGCAATCAGCGTATCCATTCCGATCACCCGGCCATGTGAGTCGAAGAGCGGGCCGCCGGAGTTACCAGGGTTGATAGGAGCATCGGTTTGGATCAGCCCTTGTAAGCTGCTCGAACTACTATCGGCCGTCGCCTGCTGGTTAACATCATCAATCGAGCGGTTAAGTGCCGAAATAATGCCTGAGGTCACGGTCTGCTCTAAGCCAAGTGGGCTACCCATCGCTACGGTGATTTGACCAACCTTGAGGTTGCCGGAGTCACCGAGTTCAACCGGCTGTACACCATTCGGTATATGGTCGGCCTGGATCACGGCAATATCGCCGGCCGCGAATGCACCAACCAGCTTACCGACACCACTCGTTCGATCCGAAAAGGTGATCGTGATTTGTTGCAGGTTCGAGGCCACATGGTTATTTGTGATAATATGGCCTTGGGTATCGACGATAAAGCCGGACCCGGTGACCTGCCCATCGCTCAGATTCACAAGCGCGCCGATATTACGCTCATAAACATTGTTAATAACTCGCTCGTATTCGGAAACTAAGTTTTGATCGTTATTGGCTATCGGTGTTGGTCGCGTCTGGGCCGCCGCGACACCGCCCGAACCGATCTGCTGATCCGTTAGTCCCCCAACACCACCGCTATTGGCCGTTTGTGGCTGTTGCGTTTGCGGTTGTTGAGCTTGCGGTGCTGATTGGGTCTGCGGCTGCTGGGTTTGCGGTTGCTGCGCCAGTGTGGGATTTTGTTGGCTACGAGTTTGATTTTGCGCCTGTGGCGCCGGCTGTTGGTTTTGAGTTGTTTGTTGCGAAACATCGCAGGCACTCAGCGACAAAGCTGCCACGAGTGCCACTATACTTCCACGTTGAAATCGACGACTAAGCATGGTTCTCCCCCGTGATCAATTTGGTATCTCTACTCCCTGCCATTTCGCAAGAATAGGGCCACGCTTGGTGTTAGCTACGCTTTACAGTGGTCCAAATGTATGCTATCTCCTGTGGTAAAACTGGGTATGGAGTTTTGATGCCAGAAGCCGAAAACGATCAACCTTATACCGGTCCGACGCGCGTTCTGCCGGTACAAGAACCCATTAAAGCAGCCGCACGCCGCCCGCTGTCACCATCCCAACCAAGGCCTAAACCGCCGTTAACACCTGCCCATAGGCGACACATCTGGAGCTGGCTGCGTTGGGCTGGCATCGGCCTGCTTCTGCTGATCCTTGTGGCTTGCGCCGGGCTCGTGGTTTTGCAACAAACTGTGGCGGGCCGGATAGTCGTCCCCGACGAACGTACCAACCGGCCGGTGCGCGGCCTCCTCGTAAGCCCCATCAACATTCTGCTGCTTGGCGTCGATCTCCGTGCGAGTCATCCTGAAGAAGGTGTGCGCTCCGATACGCTTCAGCTGCTTCATCTGGATCCCGCTGGTGGCTGGGCGAGCTTGCTGGCCATTCCACGTGACTCGATCGCCAGCATACCGGGCGAAGGTGACACCAAGATTAACCGTGGCTTTGCCCATGGTTATGAACAAGCCGGTAGCGCCGGCCTACCGGCCGTCGGTGCTGGCATGGCGACCGCTGCAGATACTGTGGAAAGCTTTTTACGCTTGCCGGCGCTGGGCCAGCGCATTAACTACGTCGCTACGATCAATTTCGATGGCTTTGCGGCGATCGTTGATGCGCTCGGGGGCATCGACATCGATGTACCACAGCGGATCGTTGACGATGCATACCCCACACCCGATTTTGGGACGATGCGGCTGGTGATCGAGGCAGGGCATCAGCACATGAACGGCGCACGGGCGCTCCAGTATGTGCGCACCCGGCATGCCGACTCCGACTTCGGTCGTAGTGAGCGTCAACAGCAGGTTTTACAGGCGATGAGCACGGCCTTGCGTAATCAGCCCCTGCCGCTACGACCGTTTGTAGCCTTACGCGTACTCGAGGCGGCAAGTGGGGCGGTTGAAACAACCTTGCCGGTGGGCCGCCCTGATGCCTTGCTGCTGGGGCTGAATATGGCTCGTTTTAATCCTGCCCAACTGCAGCAATATCGCCTGACACCGGATGTGGTAAACATGCAGGAAGATGGCTCGGATCTCCACTGGGATGCCACCGGAGTGCAACAGTTGGCAGCCAAACTTTTTTCGCCACCGGGCGAGGCCCAGGAGCGAGCACGGCTACAGGTCTTGAATGGCACGGGGGTTGCGGGACTGGCCGCACGTATCACCACAACACTCACCGATGCTCAATTTAATGTTGATGTGCCAGGTGATACGCCCCCGACGCCGAAAAGCCGGATCGTGGTTTATAACCCTAAGCCATATACCATCAAACGTTTGCAAGCTCTCCTTCTAGGCATGCCGGTGGTGCAGGCTGCCACCACAACTTCACAGGGGGATGAAGATGCAACTGTGGTGCTGGGCGATGACTTCGCACAGTTTATAACGCCCTAACCTGCAACCTATTTTGTGTTCGGAGCAATGACAATTTAAGGGATTAGAATGCAATATTCTGCACCTAAGCTAGTTGACGTCCGTTGACATTGTGATATAATACACAAGTAGCCCAGCGGCTACCCAATAGGTTTTATGAGGAGCCCAATAGATGAAACTACGCATGTTCTTAGGGGGCAGCGCCGTTGCAGTTGCCCTAACACTGACGGGCTGTGGTGGAGGTAGCGGTGCTGGTGGTGGCGGTAATGCAGCACCCCCGCAGGCATTGACGATTACGGCCGTCGAAGGCATTAAGTATGACAAGGCAGAGCTTGATGCGACGGCTAATCAGCCCTTCACCGTCAATTTTGTGAACAATGGCGGGATGCAGCACAACTTTGTGATCAAGAATGCAGCCGGTACAGATCAGTATTTTATCCCGGGCCCAGACAAGACGGCTTACCTGGACAATGGCCAGAGCAAGACGGGGGCACCTGTTACGTTAGCGGCCGGCACGTATGAATTCTACTGTGCCTTCCCCGGTCATGAAGCGACCATGAAGGGCAACGTCGTCGTTAAGTAGCCTCGCGCCATTGGTTTTCTTCAGGCCTCGCTGAACTCAGCGAGGCCTTTGGTTGCTGGCGCAACAGTCTGACGTCGAGGAGCTTAAGGATGTATACTTTGCTGAGTTTGTTAAGGAGCGACGAATGGGATTGACACTCAACGGGCAGCCAATTGCCGTCATCCAGATCGTGGTTTGGCTCGTCGTAGCACTCGTGTGTGGGGCTATTGCGGAATCTATTCTCGGCTATACGCATATTGGATTACTTGGCTCAACCGGTGTCGGGCTGATCGGTGCATTGGCTGGCTCATGGCTAGCGGTCGTTCTGCATCTTCCACCGTTGATCACCTTATCGATCGCCGGCGTGAATGTTCAATTGGTATGGGCCTTATTAGGAGCGATCGTGCTGGTGCTCTTAGGCAGCAGCTTTCGGTACCGGCGTACACGTTATTATTGACCGACAGGCAGCAACGGAGGCTTTGGCTTGATCACAGTACCACTGGCCCAACAATTACATGCTGCCGGCTTGCCCTGGGAACCGGCGGTTGGCGATCATTTTGCCGTGCCAGGCACGGGTCTTGACGACCATCCTTTTGTGATCAGCGAACAAACGGCCTTTGTGCAGCGCTTAAATGGCGTACCGATGATCGTGTTTCACGGCAGTACCGAATGGGCACTCGATCACGTCGTCGTGGGGGATGTGGTGTGGCTGCCGACCGAAACGCAGTTGCGCATGCTCCTGGACCGGCAGCTCCCGGCACCGGCCGAATTGCGGCTGGTGCGCGGCAGCGGGGAGTATACCTGCACGGTTGGGACCAAGGGCGACCTACGCTCCTTTACGGCTCCCAGCGGCGAAGATGCCTATGGCATGGCTTTGCTCGATCTGCTCGCTCGCGCCAATTAACACCCATCACACATGATGGTTGATGAGTTCGTGCATCACCAACGTGCCCAGGAATAGCATGGCAAGCATCAAGGCAGCGGCCCCGGGGAGTTGGCGTTCGCTGCGCTCCGGCCACCAAGCCAATAAAGCAACCGCAGCCCAAGCAGCCAGCAATGTTGCTATGGTATCGGACTGCCAGCCCCAATGCACCGAGCGTGGCTGGGAACGTACCCACTCGAGCAGTGCCCCGGCAACAAAGCCGCCAATCAGCAGCAGTGCGCGGGTTGAATGTGCTGTGGCGTAGCGTCGTTCGTGTGTTCGACTGCTTCTACGCCGGCGAGAACGTTCGCGCCTCATGCCTTCCTACAGATTGAAGCGGGGCTTCTATGAAGCGTAGCAGAAAGTTCCGGACATGTGCCACCACGGTATCAGCCTCGATATCATCCAGCATGGCATGCCCACTCTGCTCAAGCCAGATTAACTCTTTCGTCACTGACTTGACTTGGTCAAAGGCGAATTGCGAACTGCACGGTTTGATCACGCGATCCCGACGAGAATGAATCAGCAGCAATGGGGCGCTGATCTGTGGCAATACCCGCCGAATTCGGCGTGAGGCCCGGTAGAATGACACAAAGGCGTCGGTCGCAAGACGGGGGTAGCTATCATCAGCGATTGCTAAGTCGGGATCGCTGTAGCCAACACTCTTGCCCATCGGCAAGAAGCGGTACCAGCCCCGCGCCATCCAGGCAATCGGAGCAAGCGGATGGGCAATGTGGGTAGCTGGGGCGAGTGCGGCAACGCCAGCCAGCTCAACATCAGGCTGTGCTGCCAGCTCAAGTGCCAGCAACCCGCCCATTGAAAAGCCGACCACGACGACTTGATCGACCCGTTCGCGTAGGAGTTGGTAGCCTTGACGCACATCTTCGCGCCAGTGCTCCCAGCGCTTACCATACAAGTCGCGATAATGCAGGCCGTGGCCCCGCAAGCGGGGTGCCTCGGTTTGATAGCCAAGTTCTTGGGCAATTAACAGCAGCTTATCAACCGACCGCTCATCCGACGTGAAGCCATGCAGCAAAAGGATGCCGGTCTTCATAGGCCGGGGGTAGCTTCAGCTAATGGGCCAAGCACGACGACGGTTAAGGTCGCAAACGGTTGAGTCTGGAGAAGCTTTGCCACTTCGGTGGGTGTAACAGCCAGATAATGATCGGCAACCTCGTTCAATGGCATGACAGCTTTACGGTATACCCAATCGAAGCCCACGGCAGTCAGGCGACCCATCGGCGTTTCTGCCCCTAGCATAAGCCCCGAGGCAATCTTACGCCGCGCTCGTGCCAACTCGTCTTCGCTCAGACCATCACGTTGAGCGGTTTCGAGGGTTGCGCGAATGATCTGAAGCACCTCCTGCACCCGCTCCGGACTACACGAGGCGTAGGTATAAAATGCACCGGCACCATCACTTGAGTCATACCACAGTCCAACGCTGTCGGCTAGCCCACCATGCACCAGCGCCCAGTAGAGTCGTGAGCCTTCGCCTCCACCAACCGCTGCGGCGAGTACCTCAGCCGCGAACCGTTCAGCAGTTTGGGCGGCAGGAGCGGGTGCGACCAGTGCAATATACACGCGATCACGCTTGGGATCGGCCACCATTCGTTCATAGGCATATGGCTCAGGCGCGGAAAGCGCACGCGGAGCGTCAGCTGGCTGCCATGTAGCGCTGGCTGCAGTGGCTTGAGCCACAGCACCGGTCCAATCATAGTTGCCGGTCAGTACCAGCAGAAGATTGTTCGGCGCATAGCGTCGTTCGAAATATTCGAGCATACGGTCACGCTCCAGCGCAGTAATGCTCTCGGTTGAGCCCAACACACTGTTACCTAGCGGGTGACCATGATGATAGGTCTCGCGGGCCACATCGAAGAGCACCGACTGTGGTCGATCCTTGTACATCGCGATCTCTTCCAGGATCACCTTTTTTTCGGTGTCAAAATCGCTGGTGCGCAGCGTTGGCCGCATCATATCGGCTAGCAGATCAACCAATTGACCCTGGAACTTCGGCAGCACCGCACCGAAATACACCGTATTTTCTTCGGAGGTGAATGCATTGTAGTTCGCGCCCATCTCGTCAAACTCGCGGTTAACATCTTCAGGCGAGCGGCGCTCGGTGCCTTTGAACATCATATGTTCCAAGAAGTGGCTCACGCCCGAGATCTCGGGCGTCTCGTCGCGCGAGCCGGTACGCGCAAAGAAGCCGAGCGCAACCGACTGAGCATCAGGATTATGTTCACCAATAATCTGTAGACCATTAGGCAGAGTAGCTTGGTCGTAACGCATGGGTTATCCTTGTCCTATATGGAGTGGATCTCAACCGGAGCGGGTCCCAGGGTGAGTACGGTAAAATTTGTTGGGGCGTGCGTACTCACGTGTTCGTTCAAGGCGGCCAGCGTCACACCTTCGACGGCATCGCGAATCTCGTCTAACGTGCGCGGACGACCGAGCAGGAAAATATCCGCAGCCATTGAGCCAGCCCGCGAGCCGGTCGCTTCGCCGGCCATGACGAGGGCCGCAAGCAAGCCGGTGCGCGCGCGTTCCAGCTCATCAGCACTTACACCGGCTTTGATCCGGCGGAGTTCGCCCAACAACACGTCCACGGTTTCCTGTGCACGCTCAGGCTGAGTACCGGCATAGCCCAGTACCATCCCGACTCCTTTGAGGACGCGCGGCGATGCACCCACCGAATATACCAGACCCCGCTTCTCACGCACTTCGGTAAACAGCCGTGCCCCCATGCCCCCAGACAACACATTCAACGCCAGGCGAGCCATGTAATACTCTGGATCGCCAAGCGGGAAGCCGGCATACGCGACGCCGATCTGCGTCTGCGCTGTATCCTGTGGCAGATGGTGGTAGAGCGGCTCATCACGGAGCTTAACCGCAGGCGTCGATGGTCCTTTACCGGCCCAGTTGCCAAACAGCTGCTCAACGGTTGCCTTGACCGCCTCAAACTCAACACCCCCTGCCACAGCAAGGATCGCACCGTCGGAACAAAAGCGCGCTTGATGGTCGGCTTGGAGATCGCCTGGTGTTAATGCTCCGAGCTCATCGATCTCGCCTAGCGTGGGTCGACCAAAGTTCCCAGGAAAATAGATACGATTTAATTCCTGGAAGAGCCGTTGAGCAGGCCGATCCTGCAGGCTTTGCACGGCTTGGACAGCGAGTGCACGTTCAGCATCTAGCTCATCGACGGGCAACTGTGGTCGTTGGACAATATCTGCATATAGGGCCAGCGCTGCCGGAAGATCATCCGCCAAGAGTGCGCCGCTTAAGGTCATATATTCCCGGTCAACCCCGCCACCACGCTGCACCCCCAGATCATCAACGGCATCCGAGAGCGCCCGCGCATCACGGTCACCCGCTCCGCGATAGATCATGCCGTTCAAAACTTGCGCCGCGCCACTCCGCCCGGAAGGGTCGGTTGCCGATCCCGCCGGGATCAACAACGTCCACGACGCAGAGCGTAAATGCGGCATCGTCTCTACGGTCAGCGTCAAACCATTCGGAAAATGATGCGTCTTAATCTGTTGAGCCACGTATACTCCTTACCCTGTTTTACCGCAGCGTTGAGGCTAAGATACCCAATTGGTTACGGTATTTTGCCACCGTGCGACGGGCGACTTCAAAGCCCTGCGCCTTCAATATTTCGACCAGTTCCTGATCGGTTAATGGCGTTTTCTCGTTCGCGATGAGCTCCATCAGGACATCTTTAACACTAAGAGAAGCGGTGAAGAAATGGGCAAACGGGATCACTTCATGGGAGGGAATCTGGACATGCTTGTTGGCCGTGGCACGGCTCACCGTCGACTCATGGACCCCGATCGCTAGGGCGACCTCCGCACGGGTCAGTGGTACGAGATGGCGCACGCCCTGCCGCAAAAACGGTTCTTGCCGATCAATCAGAAATTCCGAGATACGCCGGATGGTTTCACGACGCTGGCGGAGATTCGTTAGGAATAATTGTGCGCGGCTCATATATTGGGTCAAATGTTCTTTTTCTTCGGCAGTGACATGCAACTCGCTGCCCCGCGTTGTTTGGCGGGCTAGGTCCTGGTAGATCGGACTCATGCGCAAGAAATAGCGCTGTGACTCGATCACTTCGGCTACCAGCTTTCCTTCTTCTTCCCGAATAATGACATCGGGCGTCAGGTAGGTCGTGGAGGTCGGGCTCCCGCCGCCGTCGATGCCGGATCGATCCAGCGGATACGGACGCAAATGCTGCCGGATGAAATCGCGCGCCTCAACCACTTCGTCATACGCGATACCAAGCGCCTGCGCGATCACACCGTAGCGATGCTCGCCCAAGTCCCGCCAATGTTCGCGGATGATCCGTTCGACATAGGGGTGGGTCACGCCTTCGCTGGCCAGCCGCCGCATTTGAAGCAGCAGGCACTCCGGCACATCGCGTGCACCAACACCCACCGGCGCAACCTCCTGAAGCTTTTGCAGCACTCGCTCGACCCGTTCTGGATCGACACTCAATGACGTGGCGTGCTCTTCAACGCTGCCCTCCAGCAAGCCCTGATCATTCAAACTCCCGACAAGGTATTCGGCAATGAAATGATCTTCGCGTGGCAGGCTGGCATGCAGATCACGAATCAAGAGTTCACCCATCTGCGCCGGGGCCGCTACCAGCATCAAAGGATCAAAATCATCATCATCGAAGCCCGTGCTGTAATCATCACGCTCAGCTTCGATAATCCGTAAATCTTCTTGCTGGCAATGGACACACACCGTACCCGATAGCTGCCGCCCACAGCGCTGGCACAAACCTTCGTCCGACTCAACAAGTTCGAGCGCCGGGTTTTCCTCAATCTCATGCTGGATCAACTGCTGGAGTTCCAACGTCGACAAGATCAGCATATTATTGAGGGCGATGAGGGCGGGCGATGGTTTCATCTGCTGCTGCACAACCATCCCCATCGACATGTCCATCATAACCAGCACTCCTTCTCTGCAACGATGCCCCTTGGCTTCCGACCTCACTCCATTATAGCAAAATAGCGTTTGCTACTGCTGTGACATGCGGGGCAGACCCCCGATGTATGCTCATCGTGGCTCAGTGGACTGTTATAATGGTCTGGCATCACACCAAAGCAAGGAGCATCCGATGGCCGACGTTATCGGCATCGATTTAGGTGGTACTCAACTACGAGCGGTGCGCTGTGATGCTGACGGCGTGATCAAGGCGCACCTCGCAATGCCGACTCCCACCAGTGGTCCCAGCGATGTCGTGGCTGCCATGACGCACTTAATCGAAGCATTGCGAGCAGATGCAGCAGCCAATGAGATCAGCGGCATTGGGGTAGGAACGCCAGGGCCGGTCGATGGTCCACGCGGGATCGTCTTCGAAGCACCGAACCTGCCAGGCTGGAATAACGTGCCACTCAAAGACATGTTGCGCGCACGCTTGCAGCTTCCGGTCGAGGTTGGCAATGATGCCAATGTGGCCGGCTTAGGTGAGTGGATTTTTGGCAGTGGGCGTGGTACGCGCGACTTTGTGTATGTCACAATCAGTACCGGCATCGGTGGAGGTGTGATCATGGATGGTCGCTTGCTGCTCGGGCGCAAAGGCATGGCCGCCGAAGTCGGGCACATGATCATCGAGGCCAATGGTCCGATCTGTGGTTGTGGTAATCGCGGCTGTTGGGAAGTGTTAGCATCTGGCACAGCCCTTGCGCGGCGCGCGGCTGAAGAAATGCAGCATACTCCTACCACCAAGCTCCATAGCATGGCGACCCCGGCAACCGTTACCGCCGTGGATGTTTGGGAAGCTGCCCAGCAGCATGATGCACTTTCACGCACCCTATTGCATGAGGAAGGTACCCTGATCGGCGTGGGCGTCGTAAATTTGCTCCACCTCTTTTCACCGGCACGTATCGCCCTCGGCGGGGGCGTCATGCATAGTTTCGAGCTGCTACGAGACCCGCTCCTTGCCACAATCACGGCCCGAGCGATGGAGTCGTATCGTGATGTCCCGGTCACCATAGCCAAGCTTGGTCAGAACGTTGGCGTCCTTGGTGCAGCCGCTTTGCTGTTACTGGCACAGCCACAGGCGCATCCAGAACACCAACTGTTGCCTTAGCATACGTCACTCGTCATGATAGCGATGGTGCTTTATCGCACCGGATAGTGCTACGGTCCTATGTGCCCACCACCATGAAACCTCCGCCATACAGGACCCCTACAAATGAGGTATTTAAGCACTTTAAGGCTGGTCAAGCCTGAATACGTAGTGTTTTGTGTCTTGACAGATCTTTACATTTTTCTTACGATAGCCGGTAATACCTCACTAATTAACGCCTTGATGCGTTAGCCGTCCCCCTGTCGGGACCATTCTCTAACGGATTTCTACGAAAGGTTATTAGGAAGCGCTGGATGTCATTTGTTGCCAAAGTAGAAATCGGTATGGCCTGTGTGCTGTTCCTGGTTGGGGTGGCCATGATAGTTAGTGGCTTCTTTATTATTGTCGCTAAAGAATACCAGGAAACGCTCAAGGTCTTATCGGCCCAAACGCCGAAGCTCGCAGGTAAAGCGTTGACCGATCAGACGGTAGTTGCAGCTATCGATGGTACTACGCGCCTGTTACAAACAGTGACACAGTTGATCCAAACCGCTGTGGGGGTCGGAGCATTCCTATGTCTGCTCGGCGTTGGGGTCTGTGGCATTGCATTCTGGATGGCGGTCACTGCCAGCCATAGCTAACGAGGACAGGAGGGTGCCGGTGCAGATTCTATCGCCTACCGCCTCGGAGGAGCCCTGGGTTGCTCATTATTTGCGAGCACTTCTAGCTGAGCCAACGCTACAGCCAGTGCAGCTTGCTCAACCATTATGGCTGGAACAGCAGCTTGATCCCGTAGCCGAACGACAAGGTGAGGTAGCGGACGGGCAGAGCAGTCCGGCCTTACGAGTTACGGTGCAGAACGCGCTCGACCGATCAGGTGGACTGCTCCTGTTTGGTGGGGCCGGCAGCGGCAAATCGACTCTGGTGCGCCAACTGGTACGGCAACTGGCGGAAGAAGCTGTCGCCAATTCGCAGGCACCACTCCCCCTGTACATACCTCTCGCCTATTTCTCCGATAGCATTGAAGCAAGCCTCGCAGCTCAAGCACGCCGGCGCGGGCCAGCGCTGGCCGAACTCGTGCTGCGCCGGCGCTGTGTACTGCTCATTGACGCCTTGAGTGATCTACAACCTTCAGAACAAATGACGGGGCTAGCTACGATTCGCCGTGCGATCAACACGGTTGCCCCACATGGACGCTGGCTGATCGCCTGCAGAAGTGAGAGCTGGAGCCTCTTCGAAGCCTGGTTTCAGGCGCTAGGTGCGCCACCATGGCGCATTCGACCCTGGACAGATGCGCAGGTGGCAAGCGCGCTTGAGCCGGCGATGACTACGAGCGGCCAGCGTCTACTGAAGTTTCCCGGAGCGGTCGAGCTTGCTCGCCGACCACGGTGGCTCCATGCACTGCAGCACGTCCTTAAGACCACGACCAGACAGGAGTTGCCCGGACCGTTGCTCATCAAATGGTATACCGCAGTAGCCGCCGAAGCAGCGGAGGCACACTACCTTCCGTTTGACGAGACAATGTTGCGACCACTCTTACAGCGCATGGTCCAGCGGCTGGAGCAGATGTCCACCCTGCACCACAATGAAGTAGTCAGTATTGCCCGTGATTTCGCGCAGCAGAACAATGTACAAGCTGCCGACACGATGGCGCTGATCGAAGCGATCGCATTGCTGGAAACCCGTAATGGTGAAAGCTATGAGCTACGCTCACCGCTGCTCGCCGATCTTGCGTATGCCTACCGCAACGAAATCTCAACCGTCGACTTGAGCCGCAAGGCACCATGGGCGCTGGCCCTGCGTTGCGGCATAGGTGCAGGTAATCAGATCGTTGATGAACTGATCGCTGCCGAGGCGTGGCGGGCCATCCAAGGTGTCCTGGATGCTAATCTAGAGCCACAACAAATTCTTGACCACCTCCCAGCATTGAGCGACTACTCAACGATCGCCCTCGGTCGCGTCTGGGCGCAATATGGCTCGCGTGATGTTGCGATCCGCTTGTTGCGCCGCGTGCTCAATCAGGGGCATGATGATCCGCAGTTGTGGGGCTTGCTCGGCCAACTTTTACAGCAAAGCGCTCAGCTTGTCGAGGCCCAAGCCGCCTTTACCGAAGCATTACGCACCGATCCTACCAACCTCCACTACCAACAAGCGTTGGCCCAAGTTTGCCGGGACTTGGGTGAAGCCGATACTGCTACCGCGACCTTGGAGCATCTCCTGAGCGAGCATCATCGCCAACTGGCGGCGACGGCCTTTACGCTGGGACAGATGTACGAGGATCGGCAGCAATTGACTCAAGCCCGCGATCATTTCCGACGAGCAGCAATGTTGGTTCCCAATGAAGGCAACTATGTACTCGCCCTAGCCCGAACGCTGCGGCTGTTAGGAGAAGGCAAAGAAGCCAGTCGACTGCTACGTGACCTCGATGTCCAGGGGATCGCGACGGCAGGCGTCGCCGCCGAAGTAGCGGAGCTTCTGCTCCAGGCAGGACAAGACTCCGCTGCGCTGAAGCAGCTGGAACGCGTCGAAGCAATGGGGCAAGCGTCAGCGACAACGTATATCCAAATCGCCGGCATTGAAGAGCGGAATGGGCGAGCAGATGCAGCTCGGCGTGCCTACCAGGCGGCTTTGGATTATGATCCGCAATCGGTCACGGCGTACCGCGGTCTCCTCCAGCTCGCACTCCAGGATGACGAGCAGCAAACAGCCTTGAGTGCAGCACAGCGGCTGGCCGATCTACTGCCCACTGATGGGGCAACATGGACACAGCTAGGCATGCTCCAACGGTTAGCCGGCCGCTTGCCCGAAGCTTTGAGAACGTTAACGCATGCTGAGCAGTCCGGTGCAACGAGTACGACCGGGCTCGAACTGGCACGCACATACTGGGCGCTGGGAGACCACGGACGAGCCGCACAACACTATCGCACTGCGGCACATCATGAGGCCGAGCCCCAGATCGTGGCGGAGGCTGGTTGGGCCCTGCTCGAAGTCGGTGACCTAGCGACCGCTCGTTCGCTGCTTGAACGCGCGCGGGCGGCCCTACCGTCAGATGGCCGCATTGCCTACGATCTGGGGCGCTGCCTTGAACAGCAAGGGAGCCTACAGCTTGCGCTGGATGCGTACAGTGCAGCTGCTACACTCTCCACGCAGCCATCACAGCCGGTCTTGCTGGCGCAGGCGCGTGTAGCACGGCTCCTCAATGACATGACGCTAGCGCGCCATACACTGGCTCTGGCAGTGTTGCGTGCGCGCCATAGCCCGAACGCTTGGGCCGAGGCGGGTAGATTACATCTCCAGATGCAACAGCCGGTCCATGCCGTACGTGCATTCCGGCGCATACCTTTGAGCGAGCGCACACCCATTGTCCATGAGTTTGCAGGGGCGTTGCTCGATATTGGAGCAGGGGCAGAAGCTCTACCTTTACTCCAAGCGCTGCCGCAAAATGACCCGAGTGTCCAGCTTGATTTGAGCCGTGCCTATGGTCAGATCGGCAATCCTGAAACAGCCCTGCGGATCGCACGGGCGGCTGCAGCGCAACAGCCGCGCAATGCGCACCTGCAACACCAAATGGGCCGCATGGCGTTGCAGTCGGGTCATATCGAAGAAGCACTGGCGGCCTTCGAAACGGCCCATGTGCACGGTGCCGGCGACCCCGAGGTGCTGCTCGACATTAGCCGGGCACTCCTGGCAGCCAACCGGCCGCAGGAAGCCTTGCAGGCTGTACAAACAACGTTACGTTCGCTTCCGAGTGCCCAAGCTCATATTCAACATGGGCGGGTGTTGCTCCAGATGGAGGATGCAGAGGCGGCACAGTTGGCTTTTGAGCAGGCGCTATGCGTGGACAAGCACCGTCCCGAAGCATGGAGTGGCCTGGCCCACGCACTCGAAGCACGCTTAGGTCCTGGCCGTGTCATTCCGTATGTGGAACAGGCTCAGCGCCTAGCTCCTGGTGATCAGCAGCACGCGCTCCATCTTGGACGATTATTTCTCGAAGATGGCGAGCCGCAACGAGCCCAGGCCGTGCTGCAGCCACTGGCAGGCACCAGTCTTCGTGCTGACCGGCTGCGCTACGCGGCGGCCAGAGATCTGGGGAAATGGACCGAAGCCCGGGCTATTGCAGCCAGCTACTATGACGCAGTTCCCGATCATCCAGAGTGTCAAGCCGACTTGGGTATTGCGCTGCTACGCACAGGTGAAGCACAGGCCGCTGTCGATGTATTGCGACGTGCCAGCAGCGCGGAGGATGCCCACCCAACGTGGTTAACCGCACTGGGCGAAGCACTTTTACAGATCAAGCAGCCGGCGGAGGCAATTAAGGCTTTACAACCCGCGAATGCCCGCGAACCGAAGCCGGAGCGGCTGCTGCTGCTGGCCGAAGCCCTAGAGGCAACCGGCCAGCGACCCGCTGCCCTGCATGCCTTGAATCAAGCACTGACCATGGAAGGCGACCATGCCCCGATCCAGCGCGCGCTGGCCCGCCTTTACACTGCAGACGAAGCCCTTGATGATGCATTGCGGGCCTGGGAAGTGGCCGCCGCGCTGGCTCCCGACGACCGTGAGGCAGCGTTAGCCCTGGCCAACCTCCATCTGCAACGGGGTAGCCCTGAGGCTATCGTGGATCAGTTGGAAGCATTCCTGGCCGAACATCCCGAAGATGCGGGCGTTTGGGCTGCGCTAGCCCAAAGTGCTCTTGCAGCCGGACATGTCGGTCAGGCCCGCCATGCAGCAGCCGTCGCGTTACATCACCACCCACAATCGCCGGCACTCCGGGCGCTGCTCGCACGAGCTGAACATGCGTCCGGTAATACTGTTGCTGCGGTCCAGGCCCTGCAACCGATCATTGAGCATGGCCAGGCCGACATCCCAACCTTGCTCTTAATGTACCAAGTGGCAGCAGCGGCCGGCGATCAACAGCTCGCGCAGCGGTCGATCGAGGAAGCTGCCCAGCGTGATCGCTACCATCCGGAGGTGTTACGTGTTTTGGCTCAGCATATACGTGCGGCCGGTGATCCCCAACGCGCACTGCGCATGCTACGCGATGCTGTTAAAGCCCAACCACGAGATGCGGGCCTGTGGGGCAGTCTGGCCGAGTACGCATTTGAGCAGAACGAGCTCGCCGACGCACGCCACGCTATCGATCAGGCACTCCTGCTCAAGCCAGATGACGTGCGTTATCAGCGCCTGCGCGGTGAAATCGCCTTCCGAACGGGCGATGGTCAGCGTGCCCGCCATGACTTTGAGCGTGTCTCCCAGGGCCGTCCCGTAGACGCACAAGCGGCTTTACGACTAGGACAACTCGCCTTCCAGCGGGGCGAATGGAAGGAGGCGGTGCGCTTGGGGCGGATTGCATCCCAAGAAGACAGCCCGGAGGCGCAAGGTACGCTGGCACTGGCTTTGCGGCGACCCTACGAACCGGTCAGTGAGGACGAGGTGCCGGGGCAGATTGACGCCCCACAACTGGCTGAAGCTCGGGACATCCTTGCTCGTATCCAAGACCATACGCATTGGGGATCTGAGTATGGCTGGACATTGCTGCTGGCAGGTGCCACAACGGCTGCTGTGCCGCTCTTGGAACGAGCCGCACAGGACACGACGTTGTCACAGGAGGATCAGGCGAACGCCGCGCGGCACCTCGGGATTGCCCACTTGAAGCTCGGAAATACTGCCGCTGCCACGCAGGCACTAGAGGTGGCCGATCGACGGCAAGCGACTGCGGCTACGGCGAGTCTGCTGGGCCAAGCGCGTGAAGCACAAGGCGACGTGCCGCTGGCGGTCCAATTTTATGCCCGTGCGGCCGCGCAGCAGCCCGAATGGGGTCCCCATCACCTGCGGCTGGGGACCGCGCTGCTCCGCACCGGATCGGTTACGATGGCATACGAGCATCTGGTAAAGGCGACCAAACTCGATCAGGCGCGACCCGCCGCTTGGACGGCACGTAGCGCCGCCGAGCTCGGCCTGCAAAAGTTAAATGATGCCTGGGTATCGATCCAGCGCGCCGTACAGATCGACCGCACCAATGCCGAAGCATGGTACCAGATGGCCCAAGTTGCCGGTCGCCGTGATGATGTGTCAGCGATGCTCCAAGCCTGGGAACGGGCCGTCGCCGGCGAAGTACCCCAAAGTTGGCTCCTGGAATACGCAGACGTCGCAATTGGTCGCGGACGGCTGGATCGCGGCATTCAGATGTTGCGCCGCGCCAGCGAACGTGAGCCCGGCAACGGCAAAATCTGGTACCGGCTCTCACGGCTCCATACCAATGGCGAACGCATCCGGCTGCTTGAGCAAGCCCTGGCCGTCGAACCAAGCATGTCGGCATGGCGCACCGAGCTAGCGCAGCTTCAAGCGGAGCATGGTCAGCATGACGTAGCGCTGGAACAGCTACAGGTCGCCGTGACGACACCTGATGCGGGTCCGGAAACATGGGCGGCATTAGCGCGCACCCAGGCCCAGGTGGGCGATACCCTGACTGCTGAAGCAACCTTGGAAGCAGCAATCGAGCGCTACCCAAACGTGCATATCCTCCACACCGCGTTGGCAACTCTGTTGAACGAGCAGGGGCGCTGGGTCGAGGCGCTGACAGCCTATAATCGGGCCGCTCGCTCTGCCACATCGCAGGCTACGATAGCAGCAGCCGAAGCGGGGCGTGGCCATTGTATGCTCCAGCTTGGACGCACGGATGAAGCTCGGTTAGCGGCGGAGCAGGCGCTGGCGCGTGACACGACGAATGTTGCAGCAGCCCTCGTCCTAGCCGAACTCGCACTGCAGAACCAGGACTGGAAAACCGCCGCCAAGTATGCCGGTCAAGCACGGGAGCAGGATGATACAAGTCTGGAAGCCTGTTATCTCGAGGCAGAAGCCGATATCCAGCTTCGCTGGCTGGACCAGGCGAACCAGGCTATCGAAGAAGGGCTGGCGATTGAGCCGCATTTCGCCGAGTTGCACCGGCTGCGTGCCGCCGTACTGTTCGAGCGAAGGTCGTATGATGCAGCGGAAAAGGCAGTCCATCTGGCGATCGAGTATGATCCTGAGTCGGCCGAAGCTTACTACCTCCAGGGTCAGATCTTCCGAGCTCAGAAGCGCTGGCTGGAAGCGCTCACGGCGCTGCGCAAAGCTGTCAAGCTCAACCGCAACTTCCGTGAGGCGATCCAACTGCTCATGAGTCTGGGCGGCGAGGCGGTCAAGCATGGAGTCCGGTTGTAGCTGATGGAGACCTGTCGCCTCGACCAGCTGCTATCGGCCGCACAATTGTTGATACTGCTGGGTGAAGTTGAACATGCCCAGCAGGCGATCGAAGCGCTCGGCCTGCTCGCCCCGCATGCCAGCTCATTCCTGCTCGTCCGGGCTATGCTGGCGCAGGCCCAGGGTGAGACCGCCGGCGCCATCAAAGCCTTTCGCTTAGCAGCAGGACGCGATCCGCTGGAAAGTGAAGCGTGGCAGGGACTGGCCACCCTGTTACCGGCCGGAGCCGAACAAGCAATGGCGGCGGAACGTGCGGCCTTGCTGCAGGATGCGGCCGTCACTGATCTGCGCCGTGGTAAACCTTACCTGGCCTTAGGCCGACTCACCATCCTGGTCGAGCGCCATCCGCAGTGGCATGAGTGGACGATCTTACGCGCCGAAGCCCTACGTCGCCTGAACGCGCCGGAGCAGGCCCATACGCTGCTGTTGCCGCTGCTTGATGAGGTCCCGGTGCCCGTTCCCGCGCTGTGGCTGATGGCAGCACTGGTCGTTCATCGCGGTGACCTAATCAGGTTAATCAAGCAAGCGGTTGCCTCCGATCCGGGTGGCCTCAGTGCCAAGCGTTGTTTCGCCCCCGATCAACCGCCTTTTCTGCTGCCGGAATTGCCTGAAGTACCGATACCAGCGAGCCTTGCCCGGCGGGTGCATGACCTGCAAGATATGCTACCAGCCTATCCCTGGGCCGAAGGCCCACGCTCAATGAAGCCACTACGCTTACGCGCAGCAAAAGGACCAACGGGAATCCAACTGCGGTCCCGCACCCAATCCGATCAAGCTTCAGCCGTAGCACTCGCGGAGGTCGAGCGTGCAACCCAGCGACTACTGGGTGCGACTCCGCCGTCGCTCGGCGATGGTCATGGTGCAGCACTGTTGGTGACGCATCGCGGCAACCTCGCAGTGCAAATGCCCTACGACGTCGAGCGGGTCCTGCAATTGTTGCAAAATTGGGCAGCCGCCCTGACAGCTCGTGACGTGGAGGCGCATGTCGTCGTGGTAGATGATCCGCAGCCACTACCTGTGTTCGGTGATGTGGCAGCGGTCGTGCAGCCAAGCCCCGAGGCGATTACCGAGCTGTTGCGGGCTGTGCATGCGCGGCTCACGGCGAAGGGCCAGCATCTCGACGCGATCATGCTGATCGGTGGCGATGCGATTATCCCCTTCCACCAACTGCCGAATCCGACGACGGATGCCGACCTGCACGTTCTTTCTGATAATCCCTACGGCTGTGCCGGCGACAGCTACCTGATTCCAGATGTCGTGGTTGCCCGCATGCCGGATGATAGCAAGACCGGTGGTCATTTGCTTGTGGAACTCTTGCAACGCTCGGTCGACTTCCACCATGGCTGGCTAAGCCCACGCAGCCCGGCAACGTTTTTCCCACTGCTCCGGCTACGCCGTGGAACTATACCGCCGGGCAGCCCCATCCAGGGTTGGGCTGCCTCAACCCTGGCTTGGCAGTTGCCATCACAGACCGTGTACAACGCCTTGAAGAGCACCGAGCCGCTGGTGCTTTGTCCACCACCCGTTCCATCCAGCGCGACCACGAGTTGGAACGCGCAGCGGCTGCTGTATTTTAATCTGCATGGTTTGCCTGGCGGTGCCAATTGGTACGGGCAGGCTGCGGACGCGCCGCCCAACGAGCCGTTGCCAGTGGCATTAACACCGCGCGATGTGGTGCCACTCCATCCCAACGCGATCTGCGTCAGCGAGGCCTGCTACGGTGCCGAAATCGCTGGCCGCTCCACGCAAGACGCATTGGCATTACGGCTGCTCGCCAGCAATGCCCTCGCCTTCGTCGGCTCAACGGCGACGTCCTACGGCTCGATCGGCCTTCCACTGGGAGGAGCCGACGTTCTGGTCAACCATTTGCTCGCGAATCTGCGACGCGGCCATCCCGTTGGGCGCGCGCTACTCCTGGCCCGCGATGGTTTGGCACGCTCGGCTGCATTGGGACAGGGCTATCTTGATCCGGACGATGCCAAAACCCTGCTGTCGTTTGTACTGCTCGGCGATCCCTGGGCCACACCATATGCGCGGCCCGTCGTTGCAGCCAAAGCCGCGCTGCCGGCGTTGAGCGCGCCGCTTGTGCGACGCCAACCCGTGCCCTTGGGCCTCTTGCCTGGACAATCCTTGGCCGTCGCACGCCGGCTGATCAGCAAATTCGTCCCATATCTTCAGGAGGCGTCTCTAGTCGCTGACGGTCAGGGGCGGTCTAACCGTAGCGCCAAAGGCGGTCCCGGTGATACCTTGGTCTTCTCGGCTCAGCGCAGCTTCATTACTGCGGATGGTCAGAGTGGCAGTCACGTTGCCCGGCTAACGCTCAGTGACGACACGCTCCGCAAACTCCTGATTACGCGCTAAATCCAAAGCTACCTACTAGGCCGCACTCGCACACAGCCCTTGTCGCACGTCCCAAGCTATGCTATAATCGTCCGTGTTGATTAGGGTGGATTGGCTGCGTAGCGGAAAGCCGCTGCGCTGTTTTGTGCCTGTGGGGGCCACGCACCCCTGGGCGCGATGCTCGTAGATGATGTCGAAATTCTCGTCTCGTCTGTGTGCCGATATGCCCAGCAGTTTTCCTTAAGCTCGATGCGTGGCGCAGCATAAAGGACAGCATCATGAACATTATTGACCAGTTGGAAAAAGAACAGTTGCGCGACGTGCCGGTCTTCGGACCTGGAGATACGGTGCGCGTGAGCGTGCGTGTCGTTGAAGGCGAGCGCGAACGCTTGCAGGACTTTGAAGGCGTATGTATTCGACGGCGCAACCAGGGCATCAACGAAAACTTTACCTTGCGCCGCATCGCTGCCCACGGCATCGGCGTCGAGCGTACCTTCCTGGTTAACTCGCCCCGGCTCGAAACTATTAAGGTACTGCGCCACGGTAAGGTGCACCGGGCACGGCTGTACTACCTGCGCGGCTTGTCGGGCAAGGCAGCGCGCATCAAAGAGCGCCGCATCTAACACCGACGCCAACAGCGTATGCCTGACCGCAATTGGAGTACGGAGCAGCAAACGATCTTCGCTGCTCCGTTTGCATATCAGTACCTTTATAGCCAAGTGATTCAGTGGAGCCTGCGGCGCCTCTACAATGAGTTTGCCTGGAGCTATGATTTGGTTGCGGCCTTGGTCTCACGGGGGTATTGGTCATGGTGGATCGCCGCCTGCCTACCCTTGCTCGAACCTGGCCTAACGCTGGAGTTGGGTTGTGGCACCGGCTATCTCCAACGCGCCCTGGCGCTGCGCCAGCTGCCGCATGTCGGACTTGATCGCTCGGCGGCAATGCTCCATTGGGCCCGCCACAAAGTGGCGGTGAGTGGCAGCCCGGACCAGCTCGTGTGTGGCGACACCCGCGTGCTGCCGGTTCAGGCCCACGTCGTCCGCAACGTCGTCGCCACTTTTCCTGCACCGTACGTGCTCGAAAGGAGCACCTTGCAGGAGATCAAGCGTGTGTTGCAGCCGGATGGACAATTCTTAATCATTGATAACGGGCTACCGAGCCAACAAGATGCTTACGCCGCGGTCATCGACTTGGCATACCGTGCAACAATGCAAAGTGGTCGCAGCGATCCGCGTCCGGCGCTTCTAAGGCAGGCCGGATGGATCGTCCGTGAACAATGGATCGAGGTTGAGCAGTCGCAGGTGTGGGTTCTGCAAGCACGTCTGGTATGAGTAAGCACCCACCGGTCACTGCCCCAACCTCGATTGAACAAGGCCTGCTGGCACAAGGTTACCGCCTGATCGCCGGCATTGATGAGGTTGGACGGGGCTGTTGGGCCGGACCGGTCGTTGCCGCAGCGGTTATCTTCGACCGCGGCGTCCTCAACGATCCACGTGTGCTCGAAGGCGTTACCGACTCCAAGCTCCTCACGGCGCAGCAGCGCCGGACGCTGGCGCCTGGCATTATGGCCTTGGCGATCGCGTGGGCCGTGGGAAGTGTTCCAGCCTGGCTGGTTGACCAGCTTGGCATCGTGGGTGCGACGCGCTTGGCGATGGAGCAGGCGGTCTTAAGCCTCAACTGTATGCCAGATGTGCTGTTGCTGGATGCGCTAACATTGCCCACTTTGCCGCAGCCTCAGGTGGCGCTGATTAAAGGAGATCGCGCCAGCTTGAGCATCGCCGCAGCCTCGATCATTGCTAAAACGGCGCGGGACCGCTATATGCTGACCTTTGACCGGCACTATCCACACCGTTTTGGACAGCATAAAGGCTATGGTACGGCGTTGCATCAACTGGCATTGGCGGAGCACGGCCTGACACCCTTGCATCGACGTAGTTTTCGTCCATTATGGGCGATGAGCACAGGAGCATCGTATGGAGCAAATGATTGATTTCGGACCGATCAAGCATCTACGGCAGGCGGGGATACGACCGGGAGCCGCGACCTGGGAAGCGATTCTGGCCCTTGGTCCGGCAGCGATTCCGCCCTTGCTAGAACTCGCCCTCGACCTGGAGCTATTGCTGGGCAAAGCGTCGGCGGCCTATGCGCCACTCCATGCCCTACGCCTCTTGGGCCAATTGCCGGCCGGAGCCGAGGCCGAACGTCTGCTGCGTCCGACCATCCCCGAGGGCGATCCGGCCACGGATGCTGCCTTCTTATGGGACAAGGATCGCTCCCAGATCGTCGGCAGCTGGGGCGCAGCCGCACTACCCGGTATCCAAGCTGTGATCGATGATCATGCTGCGCCGGTGGCACAACGTTCTCAGGCCGTGGAAGCTTTGAGCTTTGCAGCGGAAGCCGACCCTGCAGCGCGCAGCGCAGTTATCACTGTGCTCCGCTCTTTGCTGCTCGGGGAAAGCGACCCTGGGGTGATAGGCTTCGTGGTCCAGGCCCTGGCCGATCTCAATGTGACGGCAGCCTACGCAGACGTCATGGCCGCCTTCCGGCGCGGCGCCGTCGACAAAACGGTGATTAGTGCCAGTGATGCGCGCCAACAGTTATTGGGCGATCAGGATCCGAGCAAGCTCCACTGCGTTCATCATACCCTGGCCGAGCGCTATGAACAGCACGGCCCGTTCACCGAGGAGCAACAACGCCGGTTGGCCGAGCTCTACCGGCAGCAAGCTGGGAGACTGAGTTAGCGCGCAGGGGTGCTGGCCAGCACTCCTACCTCTGCTGATGGCAGACGGGCCGGTTCGTTGATCGGAATCGATAGTCGTATCTCGGTCCCTTCGCCGGGTGAACTATCGATCTGCAACGTGCCCTCAAACAAGTTAATGCGCTCTTGCATGCCGAACAAGCCCACTCCCATGCCGGGCTGTGGCGGGAATTGGAGTTGCCCAGCATCAAAGCCACGTCCATTATCTTCCAGCCGTGCGGTAACCACCTCCCGCCGGCTCAGATCCAGGTCGATCTCCACATAGCTTGCGCCGGCGTGCTTAATAACATTCGAAACAACCTCTTGAACCACGCGGTATAACGCAGTTTCGATCGCCGGCGAGAGCCGGCGACCCGCACCACGCACCTGGACATCGGCCCGAATACCGGCCGGCTCTAGCCGCTCCTGTACTTGCCAGCGAATCGCGGCATCCAAACCAAGGTCATCGAGCAAGGATGGTCGTAGATCGGCAATAATGTCGCGTACACCGAAGAGGGTTTGCTCGGCAATATTGCGAATGCGCTCGATCCCTTGTCGTAGCAGGGAGGGAGCTTGTTCGTCTTCACCGGTGTTCAGGGCATCAGCATAGATCACCAGCGTTGCGAGCGATTGCGCCGTTTCATCATGCAGTTCGCGTGCAATACGTCGGCGCTCGTCTTCCTGGGCCGAGATGACCTGCTGCGTGAGTCGCTCGGTCAAAATTTGCGATTGCTCGATGGCGTGGGTATCCTCGGCTAAACGATCCAGCATGGTGTTAAAGGTATTGGCCAGCCGCGCCAGCGCCGGTTCACCCTCGGCCAATGAGGCGGCCCGCACGTTCAGGTCACCGGCCGCCACCAACTCGGCTACCGTTTGCAGCACGATCAAAGGGCGCAGCGCGAAGCGCAACAAAAAATAGTTGGCCGCAATGCTTAAGAGCAGCCCTAAGAAGGCAAACCCAATCGTCAGCACCAAGCTCGACGAGGATGCCAGAGCCAGGGTAATTTGCGTACCGGCGGTCGCGCCCAGGAAAACGATTGAGGTATTAACCAGCAGGATTTGGTACACCAAGGGCCAGCGTCGCACGGCGATTATCCTTCCCCATCATGGCGCGCACACATAGAACGCTCGCCACCTCCTTAGATCATACCGGAGGGCGTGCACCCCGGCAAGGCCGCGTAGGGGTGGTACAATGCCCCGGTTGTGAGGAGTGGGATGTTCGCGATTGTTGGTTTAGGCAATCCCGGTGAGCAATACGCACGGAACCGGCATAACGTGGGCTTTCAGTCGGTTAAGTTCCTAGCCGAGCGACACCGGCTAAGCTTCGATGAAAAAAAGCATCATGCCCGCCTCGCTCAGGGGATGATCGCCGGACAGCGCGTCGTGCTGGCCAAGCCGTTTACCTTCATGAACCTCAGCGGTCAGTCGGTCGCGGCGCTGGTGCACTGGCACAAACTCGACCCAAGCCGCCAGCTCCTAGTCATCTATGACGACATGGACTTGCCCTTCGGCACCCTGCGCCTCCGCGCGAACGGGAGTGCCGGTGGCCAGAATGGTATGAAGTCCATTATCCAGCAACTGGGTACCCAAGAGTTTCCACGTCTGCGCGTGGGTATTGGACGACCGCAGCCGGGCCGCGATCCGAAAAATTATGTGCTGGAGAACTGGTCTCCCACCCAAGTCGAACTCCTGCCGGAGCTCTATAGTCGTGTAGCAGATGCCGTCGAGCTCTGGCTGCGCGAAGGCTTGCTCAAAGCGATGAATCGCTACAATACTCCAGAACGTCCCGCAATTTCCACGGCCCCCCCTATTTCTGAAGAAGGTGTTACACCCTAGTACGAAAGGACGTTGCATGTTCCGTTCATTCGCGGTCACACTGCTGGTCGTGCTCATACTCCTGAGCGCCTGTGGTACTCCGACCGACAACTCGACCGCAAGTCAACCATATGGCAGTGCTGTCTCTACCACGGCCCCGGCTCCCGTCAGCGATACACCGGCGAGCCCCCCAGGCGCAGCCAATGCTACGCCCGCTAGCGGCGGTGCGAGCACCGACCCCAGCAGCGGCACGAAGAAGCAATATAGTGCGCCGCCCAAAATGCAGATTGATCCGAACAAGACCTATATGGCCGTGATCGACACGACCAAAGGCAAGCTGACGGTGGAGCTCTATGCCAAAGACGCGCCACTCACCGTTAATAACTTTGTCTTCCTAGCCCGCGACGGTTTTTACCGCAACGTGAAGTTCCACCGTATCATGAAAAACTTCATGGACCAGACCGGCGACCCGCTGGGCACGGGGACAGGCGGACCTGGCTACAACTTCAAGGATGAGCCGGTGACCCGCGAGTATACGCGTGGCACATTGGCTATGGCGAACTCAGGAGCAAACACAAATGGCTCGCAGTTCTTTATCATGAATCAAGACTATCCACTCGATAAGAATTACACGATCTTTGGCAAGGTCACGGATGGCCTTGCGACGGTGGATGCGATTGCGAATACGCCGGTCACAGCCGGAGCGGGCGGGGAGCAGTCCAGCCCAACCGAAGACGTGCGGATCAAGGACATCACGATTACCGAGAAGTAAGGCAGAAGCCTCGACTGCCATTGTGCATACCGCAACCACGATCCTGGGGATTCCGGTCGATCATCTAACCCTCGCTCAAGCTGTTGACCAGATGGCCGGGATGATCGCAGCTGGCGGTGCCCATCAGGTTGCGACGATCAACCCTGAGTTCGTGATGGCGGCCCAGCAGAACCTGCCCTTTCGCACGGTATTGCAGCAGGCCGATCTATGTGTGGCCGACGGCGTTGGCCTGCTGTTAGCGGCTCGCTGGCAAAAACGACCATTGCCCGAGCGCGTAACCGGCAATGAACTGCTCCAAGCTCTCGCCGAGCGGGCTGCGGCTGCTGGCTGGAGCTTTTTTTTCCTTGGTGCCGCGCCTGGCGTCGCTGAAAGCGCGGCGGCAGCTTTGCAGCACAGTTGGCCTGCACTCCGCATCGCCGGCTGCTACGCCGGCTCACCCCGGCCCGAGGAGGCGGCAGCGATCATTGAGCGCGTGCGCACCGCCAGCCCCGATATCCTGCTGGTCGCCTACGGGGCGCCCGCTCAGGACGTATGGATTGCACGCTGCCAGACCACGCTCCAGGTACCACTGGCCATCGGTGTAGGCGGAGCCTTCGATTTCTTAGCCGGCCGGGTGCCGCGTGCGCCGCGCTGGATGCAGTGCTGGGGCCTCGAATGGCTATTCCGCCTGCTACGCCAGCCTTGGCGCTGGCGGCGGATGCTGAGTCTGCCACGTTTTGCCTGGGCCGCATGGCAGGAACGACAGCGAGCCGCTCAGTTCGAACGTTAGTTCAAGAGTCAGCGCCCTCAACCTCACGCTGCCAGGCGCGCGTGCGGAATAAAGGCGTGTAGCCCAGCCGGGTATAAATGCGCGCTGCCGCGCTATCGCGCTCGACGTATAAGGCGCAGGCCCCGCGCCGCTCTAGCGCATGTGCGGTAAGGTAGGCCGTGATGGCTGTAGCAGCACCCCGCCCTCGTGCCGCAAGCAAGGTTGCGACACCGACGACCACCGGCAATACCTCGTCGGTCAAGCGTGCAGTGCCAACGGGACGACCATCAAGCTCTGCCAGTGCAAATTCGGTCCGCCACTCATGCAGTTCGCTCCAATAGCGCTCAAACCGTCGCTGGACCGCTGCCGAGTCACGCGTCAGTGGATAGGGGGCCTCATTTTGCTCGCCGATCCAAGCGGCCACCTGGAGATCATCCTTGGAGCTAGCTGCCCGCACCCTGACCGCTGTTGGTGGGGATGGTTGCAACTGGCGGCAGATCATTGCTAGCCAATTATCGTGGACGCTGAAGCCCCGTTCCGTGAGCAACTCGTTGGCATCCCACAGTGGACTAAACTCGTCGGTATCCACCCATGTATCTGCGCCACGTTCGGTGAAGAAGGTCACCGCAAGATCCAACACTGCCCCAAGTTGCCCAGGTGGGGCTTGTACGAAGCCGATCATATTCGACTGCCAGCCATGTGGCTCACCCGGCGTTACACGCCAGCGCGCCTGCACCCCCGCTGGCAATACCGGTCCAATATCGCCAAAGAACCAATGAGCGCGTCGCTGGCGCAACGCCTGGATCGCTGCGTCATCCTGTATCATGCTGTCGTAGCCAATCAGCGCGCAGCGCACGCTGTGCCTCTGTCACATCCGGTCGTAGCACCAGCTTCAAGCCGTCATGCTGTGGTGTCCCCAGCGTAACCGCGATCCGCATAAGCATTTCGCGCCGGAAAACCGTCATCGTGACCGTCTCGCCCGGCTGCCGATCACGCAACCGCTCATACAGTGTTCCCTCGTCCGCGATGCGAAAATCGTCCAGCGCGATCAATTCGTCCTCCGCTGCCAGACCAGACCGGGCCGCCGGGCCATCACTCAAAACGTTGGCGACCTTGAACTGACCATTATCGCTGCGGATGCGAATGCCCAGCGTTGGTCGCGGCTCGTCGCCATCATGCTGCCGGTCCTTGAAGCTCCACTCAAGCACGATCCCGGCGGCTGCCAGGTACTCGCTGAAGGGCACCTCGTCCGTTCCATTAATATAGCGGTCAAAGAAATCGCTTGCATCAATGCCCGCGACCTGTTGGATCGCTTGCTGGTAGGCGTCAGGGGGCATACCGGGACCACCCAACGGATACTGCTCGTACAGATAGCTCATGACGTGATCGAGCGAGTGTACATTGTTGGTGCGCTGGCGAATGTCGAGGTCAAGCACCAATGCGACCAGCGCGCCTTTAAGATAATATGAAATGCCGGTATTAACGGTGTTTTCGTCAGGCCGGTAAAACTTAATCCAGCTGTCGAAGGACGAACACGACAAGCTTTGCAACTGACGACCGGGCGTCGCTTGTTGCATTAAAATATCGTCAGCAAGTCGTTCCAGATAGCGCTGCGACGAAAAAAGGCCGGCGCGGCACAAGAGCAGATCGGTATAATATTCGGTGACGCCCTCCATGGCCCAGAGCAGCGGCGTATAGGTTTCTTGCGTATAATCGAACGGCCCTAAACCGGCAGCTCGCAGACGCTTGACGTTCCACGTGTGAAAAAACTCATGCGATACCAGACTTAGATAACGCTCGTAGTTCTTGGCCGGGCGGAAAATAAAGCGCGGCACAAACAGCGAGGTCGAGTTGCGATGTTCGAGCCCACCGCTGGCAGTTTTGCCGCCGAGCAGCAAGAAAAACGTATAATCGTCATAGGGTAAGCCACCCCAAAAGTCGCGCTCGGCCTCGACAATCCGTTGCGTGTCGGCCACTAACCGCTGGTCGTCTTCGTTGCCTCGCCCCCACACCACGATACGGTGCGGCCTGCCATCCACGGCAAACGCTAAGGTGCGATGGGTGCCGATCTCAAAGGGCGAGTCGACCAGCTGATCATAGCTCTCGGCCATAAAGGTCGCCGCACCGGGTCCCGGCCATGGTTCACCGGCCGACAAGCAAGGCAGTCCGGTCGCTACCGTCCAGCCAACCGGTGGTTCGACATCGATCTGTACCCGCTCGTCCTTGGCGCCTTCCAGGTACATACACGTCGCGGCCGGCATAAGATGAGCATGCGTTGCATCCGCGTGGCTCGTGCGCACCGACAGTTCATTGGCATACACCTGATAATGGACGCTCAGGCTCCTGCCTTGCACCGCAATCCGCCAGCGGCCCTTCTCCACTTTGCTCCAGCTGACCGGCTGTCCATGTGCCTCCGCCCGGAAGTTCTGGACATGCCGTGCATACTCGCGCAGGAGATACGAGCCTGGGGTCCATGCGGGCATGACAAGATCAACTGCATCTGTCGATAAATCGGTAAGATGGATGTCAACATCAACCAGATGTTGTACCCGGGCCGCTAGCGAGAGCTTATAGCGAATCATGACCACCAACGATCTCCACTTCTCCGGGTCAGGCCGGCAATGCATGTGCCAGCCAGCGTAGCCAGTTACCACCTAGCAGCCCCGCAACCTCATCCGGTCGCCAGCCTGCCGCGGCCAACGCTTGACCTAGCTGCGGCACACCGGCATACGAGTCGAGTTCAGCCGGCGATCCTTCCAAGCCGAAACCACCATCCAGGTCCGAGCCGATCCCGACATGCGCAGTATCACCGGCAACCGTACATATATGTTCGAGATGCCGCACCACATCTGTCAATGTTACCGCCGCTTTCGCATCCCCCGGCTGCCAATCGGGCCGCAAAAAGCGATTGAACAGAACCGTGCCGATCACGCCATCCCGCTCGACAATGGCCCGAATCATTGCATCACTAAGCTGCCGATCGGTCGGGACCAGCGCGCGGCAATTGCTGTGGGAGGCGCAGAGCGCACCCCGGTGCAGATCCAACGCTTCCCAAAAGCTGGCTTCGGCCATATGACTCACATCTAAGGCCATGCCACAACGTCCCATTTCGTGGAGCAACTCGCGTCCGGCTGGCGTTAAAGCTCCCGGGGCATGCGTGCCGCCACTATAGCGTGTTGCACCCCAGGCAGGTCCGACCAGTCTCACTCCGGCCGCATACCAAGCCGCCACTTCTGAAGCCTCACGAATCGGATCAGCACCCTCCATCAGTGTTACCAGACCAAGCATGGAGCGCTCCGCTTGGTCGGGGACTGCATGGAGTACGGTTTCGAGATCGGCCTGACTCTTGACCAGTGTAATCTCGCCCTCTGCGGCCAGTTGCCGGTAGTAGCTGAGCTGTTCGTCCGCTAAGGCATGTGCTTGGGCTGCAGTGGTATACACGCGACCTTTAAGGTCTGTGTTCGCGCCGACCGGCATCGCAAACAATGTTCCAAAAACGATCTTGACGCCTGCGTCGCGCAGAGCTGGTAGGCTGACCATCGGCAGCATGCCACGGGCAGCGGCAGCTTGGCCGAACCGGCTACTGCGGGCCTGTTCTAATGGCAGGCGTGGATCATAGCCTTCGACCGCATTAAAGGCCAGATCCAGATGCGCATCGACTAGCGGGGCCGCCTCTTGCATCCCCATGTTAACAATTCCGCATAGCAAGGGCCTGTAGGCCGGTGGCTAGCTCGCTATGGTGCGAGCGGGTATGAATCACCAGAACACGTAGCATCTCGCCGACGTTGGAGACCTGCGGCAACCAGGGAATACTGACCGGTCGCGCTGCATCCTCTGGGGTCAGGTTGGCAAGCGCGTGGCTAATCTCATGCGTAGTTTTGGTCCAGCGGTCACGCGTAGTACTCCACGGCAGTTCGGCATTCTTGACACGTTGCTCATCGTTCCAGCGGTCACGCTCAAAGGCGGACGCAAGCGTCCTGCCGCCCGCCTCTGGGGGCTGCATCATCCGCATTAAAGACCGCGCGCTGCTCACAATATGGTATATCAGATCTTGGGTTGTCCAGCCATCGTCACGGATCGGAGCACGCGCCTCGGCTTCCGACAAATCGCAGACTAAGCCATTGATCCCATCAACCTCTTGTTGCCAACTTTTTTGGACCCGTTGAACGTCAAACATCACATGGCCTCTTCACGAATTATGGCTCAAGCCACGTAACCAGGGCAGGTTGAAAGGCTGGCCAGCAGACTGCCCACAAGCTACAACCCCCCGGTCCGCCACGTTCGGCATATGCGGTACCGGTGGGCAAGTCTAGTACATCGCCAGCAGCGAGTTGTACCGTCCCATCAGGTAGATCAACCTCGCAACTCCCACTGATGATGATCATGAGCTCACGGAAACCATTGCGGCGCCGTGGCTGTCCCATCCCGATGGGCATCACGATGCGGGCCACACTGCAATCCGCATCACCTGTTGTGACCCGCCCCAATACTTCGCTAATGCGCGAACCATCTGGCGTTAGGAGGACACGATTCAGGTCGGACCGGTGGAGCATACTTGATCCTTTACCGCACGGTACAGTGACTGGCTCAGTTCGATGCCTTGAGCATATCGCCCAATCGATTCGGCGTCAAGGCCATACGGTACAGCAGTTCTGTAACGCTCGCCACTTCTCGCGTGTCTTTATAGATAGAGACACCGATGAAAGATGTGAGTATGGCCCTGCCGGTCGTTACCTGTTTGAGTGCGAGTGAACAGCACCAGCTGATCACTCAGTGGTTTCAGGAGTATGAACTGCCACTCTATCGCCATATTTTACGGCTGGTGGGCGAGCGGGAAGAAGCTGCTGACATCCTCCAAGACACCTTTCTGCGAGCATGGCGTGCCCTTGCTACCCATCCTCCTCCCGAGAATCCCTTCGCCTGGCTCTACCGAATTGCCGTCAACCTGTCGTATAACGTCTTGCGGCGGCAGCGACGGCTGCGCTGGTTTCAGCTCAGTCGCTATGAAGCAGCACCACGTTTTGAGGACGATGTTGCCACGTCGGAGAGCATGCGGGCATGCCTTGCCCAGCTTTCACGCAAAGAAGCTGAGGTGTTGCTCCTCCACAACTATGTTGGCCTCACGCCCACCGAAATCGGGCACCTCACCGGGGACAAACCCGGTACGGTTCGCGTCCGCCTCTACCGAGCGTCGGTGCGCTTTGGTGCGCTATATCAACAGGAGAATAGATAATGCACTGTGAAGAGGCACGCACGTTGTTGCCGACGCGCCATACCCTGTCGCTCATTCAACAACGCGATCTCGAACTCCACCTTGCGCACTGTCCCACGTGTACTGCTGATTGGCAGCGCATACAGCATATCCAGCAGGTTCTGCGGAACGTGCCTTTGCCCCCCGTTCGACCACCAGCACGCGTTGCCACGGCTGTCTTTGCTACCTTGGAGGATCGTATGCCGCGTCGTTCTATGTGGAAGCCTGTCGCACTCGGCAGTGTCTTCCTCGCCGTACTCATCGCTGGTCTCCTTATCAGCCAGTTCCCATCCCAGACGCAGCGTGTGGCACCTCCACCCCCTGGAACGCCCGTTGCAGCAGTCGTTGCCATCCCGACCAGCGCTGCCCCGTCCTTGTCAACCAGCCCCGCTAGGGTCACGACGATCACCTTTGCTGCCCCCTGGTTCGACCAACCAGATCGGGAACGCTATCAGCGTCTTGTTGACCTGTTCAATCGAACCAACCCCGACGTCCGGGTGGTGCCAGTATCACTGAATGCGGCCGCAAAAGGCACCATGGCCATCAAACCGGATGGCGGTTCCTCGATCCCCGATCTTGATCTGTTCATGCGCCAACTCGCGGGTGCGGCAGATACGGCCCTGCCATTTGTGGTGCTGCCAGAACACATGACCAAAGGTTACTTCCGTGACCTCACGCCCTTCATTGACGCCGATCCGGCCTTTGACCGCGCGGACTATTACCCGGGCGTCTTGGAGGGTGCCGGTGCTCAGGGCAGCATCTATCTGCTCCCAACGCGGCAGTCCATTGGGCTGTTATCGTATAACAAAGAGCTGTGGGCCAAGCACAACCTGCCCACCCCACAGCTGGGCTGGAACTGGAATGATGTGTTCACCGCCGCCCAACAGCTCGCTGATCAACACGATCCTGCTACGCCAACCTTCGGCTTGCTCGACGGCAATCCGTATGTGGTCGCACCGGGTCTGCGCGCCAATGCCAAACTGGACTTGGCAACTGCGGCACAGCAGAGCGCAGGATTGGAAGGGTCGGCCTTCGTTGATATGCTGACGCGCGTCCACACCCTCGTGATACAAGACGCAATCTATCCCTGGACCCACGCCGAAGGGCGTGATCTCGATCCCAGCAGTGAATTTCCGCGCCTCGTGCGCGCTGGACGGGCCGGGATCTGGCCGACAAGCCTGCTTGGAGCGCAGCCGCACCTCCCGTTCGCGGTCGGCACCCTGCCGCAACCGGCCTTGCCCATTGAGCCGAACACCGGGTATATGATGAGCAGTGGGACGCAACACCCCGAGGCGGCATGGCGTTGGCTGCGGTTTTTGAGTCAACAAGATGATCCTGAGCGACCCGACAGTGTGACGGTGCTGCCAGCGCGCAAATCGGTGGCCGAACAGAGCGGCTACTGGCGCAAGCTCGACCCTGCCACCGCTGCTGCCGTCCGGTTTGCCCTGGACCACCCAACATCCCTGCCCGCCACGCAAGCGGATGATAGGCTGGTCGGAGCCTTTGGGCAGGCCTGGAATGCAGTGGTCACTGATCAACAAGCCCCGACGCAAGCCTTGCAGGCCGCCCAAGCCACCTGGGTCGCCGAGCAAGCTCAGGCCAAGCCATCAACCTCGCCCGCTGTCACGACCACACCATTTGTGGTCGCCACCCCCGTGGACCCGTCCCCCGCTAGTGGTGCGACGGTCATCACTTTCAGCACGTGGGGAGCTAATACCGAGCAACTCAAAGCCGTGGCGCGCCAATTTAGCCAACACAATCCAACAATCCACGTCGAGATCACCACCAGCCTCGATCCCAAACTTGCTGAGCTAAGTGCCAATGCCGATTGTTTCGCACGTTATTACCCTCTGCCGCCCGCAGCGGATGAATGGTCCCAGGTGCTCGATCTGCAACCCTTGATCGACGCGGATCCGACCTTCGCCAGGGATGACTACCCTGCTACGTGGCTCGCGCCGTTTCGACAGGGCGGCAGGCTTCGGGCCTTACCCTATACGGTGCGGTTGCGCAGCGTGGCCTATAATCAGGCGGCCTTCGCTGCCGCTGGCATCGCTCAGCCCACCGCTGCCTGGACGATCACTGACCTACTCCACGCGAGCCAGCAGCTCTCAGGTGGGAGCGCTACACCCAAGCAGTATGGTTATGTCTTAGCGGATCGGCCCATCGTTGAGGTACCCTTCTTTCTCAGCCGCCTGGGTACGTCCGTTACGACTGGCAGTGGCGCGACGTTGCAGCCTAGCTTTACTGCTCCCCAGGAGGTTCAGGCGCTCCGTACCTACCTGAACCTTCTGCGCACTGCCTCGCCCCACCAGCAATTGCCGGGCTACACCGCTGACTCCCTACCAGATACGACGTCAGCGTTGATTAATGCGGGTCGCGTTGGGCTCTGGCTCAGTATGAGTCTGACGGGACCGGGGTTGGGCAGTGGCACGACCGGACGGAGCTTTACCCCCGCCGTCGCCCCCCCGCCCTTTGACCAGAGCGGTGTCACGCCGGATGATCTGCAACTCAGTGGCCTCTATATCACGGCCACAACACCCCATGCCCAGGCCTGCTGGGCGTGGTTGAAGTATGTGAGTGCGGATATCACCGGCTTGGTGGGAGCCTTTCCAGCCCGTCGCTCGGTTGCCGAAAGTGACGCGTTTCAGCAGGCAGCGCCAGCGGGGGCCGTTGATGTGTACCACGCCTATGTAGCGGCGTTGCAACGTCCCACCAGTTCCATCACGGCAGGGGACGCCACCGCCCAATCACCAATAGATTATTACTGGCTCTGGCGTGCGCTGGACCAAGCGCTGCAGGGCGCCCCCCTCGAACGTGCCCTCGCTGAGGCCCAACAGAAGACGGTCGCGTATCTCGCGTGTGTCAGGGGTGGTGCGGCCCGGACCGTCTGCACCATACAGGTGGACCCCAACTATCAGGGCTTCGACCCGCGATGAAGCGGAAGATCCTTCACGCGGTGGGGGTCGGCGTGCTGCTGCTTGTTGTATTCACGAGTTGTGGTACCGGAGGCACCCGGCAAGCCGCGCTGCCGACCCCGACTCCGTTGCCGCCCGACCCAGCGCTCGCCCGCCCGCGCTATCAAGTCCAACGTGGCGTTATTGAACGCAGCCTTGAGGCGAATGGTCGAGTGACGCCGCGTGATCTGGCCCGACTATCGTTTGGACGGACCGGACGAGTGGCGCAGGTGCAGGTCAAGGTTGGTGACCGGGTCAAAGCGGGGGTGGTGCTGGCTGAACTGCTGCAAGCCGATGCGAAGGCCGCGTTGCGCGCAGCCGAAGATGCAGTTGCCGCCGCCCAGCGGACGCTCACGAGTATGCAGGAGCAGCGGACGCGTGCCATTCGCCGGGCACAGCTCGAGCTTGCCGATGCCCAAGATGACTTAAATCATGTCCAAGGCACGAGTGCGTATGCCATCCGCAAAGCCCAGCGGGTGGTTGAGCGCCAGCAGCTTCTCCTGGAGGAAGCACAAGCCACCCTGCTCAATGTGGAGCAGACAGCGGTCGAAGGAAGCCAACGTGTGTTGGCTCAGGCTCAACAGCAAGTCCAGGCTGGTCAAGTGCGAGCGGAGCAGGCGGGACAGGTCCTGGCCCTCGCAATCGCCCCTGGTGACGACATCCAAGCGTTTGCGCCCATCATGGAAGTGGGTGATCCCGCGACGCTAGAGGTGGCCGCCGAACTGCCGGGCGATCAGATGAGTCAACTAGTCCAAGGTCAAGCGGCGGAAATTCGGCTCCTGGCGCACCCCGAGGCACCCCTCGCGGCGACGGTGCGCCAGTTGCCAGCGCCATTGGGACAGGGTGGCAGTGGAACGGTGCATGACGCGGATAAAACAACGCGCTTCGCCCTCACCGACCCCCATCCACTCGCGTGGCAACCGGGCGATGCCGCCACGATGCGGGTCGTGCTGGAACGTAGAGCGGATGCCTTATGGCTCCCCCCAGCCGCGATCCGTTCATTTGAGGGACGGCGCTTTGTGGTCGTGCAGGAAGGGGAGCGCGAACGCCGGGTCACGGTCACGCTTGGGATCGAAACCCCGGAGAGCAGTGAGATTGTGGATGGGCTCAGCGCTGGTATGACGGTGGTGGGGCAATGACTGTGCCCCGCCTGATCCAACGCTCCTTAGCACCTGGTGTGCTTGCCGCACAACGTCTGCGAACGCATTTCGGCCTTGCTATCTGTGGAATACTGGCCCTCGTCGCCACCGTTGCCGTCGTAACCTGCATTCCGGTCTATGCCGAAGGGGCGAGCCTGCGGCTGCTGCAGACAACCCTTACCAAGCAAGCGCAGCAAGTTGGACGGTCGCCCTTCGCCGTGTTGGTGCGCTATGTCGGAATGTGGAACACACCGTTAGGCTGGGAACGTATCCAACAGGTTGATAGCTTTATCACCGCGCAGGGACTCCCAGCCCTGGGCCTGCCTGTCCAGAGCCTCGGGCGGCATGCCCGCACTATCCCGCTCCAGCTGCTTGTTCCGGTCACACCAGGGAGCGCAACCACTGGTACGAAGGAAGTCACGCTCGGCTTTGTGAGCAGCTTGGAACCTGCGATGCGAATCATGGAGGGCAAGCTTCCCGTTGCGAGTGCTGATTCACGTCAGCCACTCCAAGTCATGATCATGCGCGACTTCGCGGATGAACTGGGGCTCAACGTCGGGGATCGTCTCCAGGTGCGGCCTGATCAGGCCACGACCACTCCCATCACCGTCGAAGTAACGGCCGTATGGATGGCACGGAATGCGCATGATCCAACTTGGTTCTTTCCACCCAGTGCCTTTCATGATCTGCTGCTCCTGCCCGAAGCATCCTTTACAGGACCAGTCGCGCGCCTGGTGCCTCAAGGCGTGGGCCAGGTGGCGTGGTTTGCCCAACTCGACGATACCCACCTCACTGCTGCCCAAGCCCTACCTCTCTTGACGCGGCTTGATCACCTGCAAACCGTTGTGGCTCGGATGGTGCCCGGACTCAGCATCGAGCAGAGTCCGGCTGAAGCACTGCGGCTGTATCAACGCACATCTGCTACCCTCACGGCGCAGTTGCTGGTGTATAGTCTGCCTATCCTGGGCCTCGTCATCTATTTCGCGCTGTTGGTAGCACAGCTGCTGGTTGACGGGCAACGCAGCGAGGTGGCGCTGCTCCAAACGCGTGGGGTGCCAGCTATACAGATCATGGCGATTACTGGCTGGGAGTGGCTGTTCTTCAGCAGTGTAGCCCTGCTGCTCGGTCCATGGCTCGGTCTGGGCTGTGCTGTCCTGATGAGCCG
>JACDGP010000132.1 GCA_013821605.1 Herpetosiphonaceae bacterium | reverse complement strand
CTGCCTAGCCATTAGGGCCGGAGCCCAGTTCATCGGCACCAATCCTGATAAAACCTTTCCGGCCGAGGAAGGCATCGTGCCCGGCTGTGGATCACTGTTAGCCGCCTTGGAGGCGGCGACTGATGTCCAACCGATAGTCATCGGCAAGCCCGAGCGAGCCATGTTCGACACGGCCCTCCACCTCCTACAAGCACAGGCAGCTACAACCTTGATGGTCGGCGACCGGATCGACACCGATATCGATGGGGCACGGCGGGCCGGGTTGCACACTGCAATGGTCTTGACCGGTGTATCCAGTGCGGAGGAAGCAGCCAATCATAACCCGCCGCCCGATGGGGTATTTGCCGATCTGCCCGCATTGCACGAGGCGTGGCAGCGACAACAAGCTGCGACCCAGGCGGAGCAGTAGCCATGGAGCGTACCCGCCCGGCGGCCTATCTTGATATCGAAACTGCCTTTGACGGCTCGATCTCGGTGATCGGGATCTACCGGTCCGACTGGGGGACCATTCAACTCGTTGACGGCGGCGTGCATGATGTTAACATCTACCGGGCGCTGGAAGGCGTCGGCACGATCTATACTTATAACGGCGGCAGTTTTGACCTACCCTACATCAAGCGGCGCACGCAGGTTGATCTGAAAGCCGACTTCGACCACCACGACCTGATGCGCACCTGCTGGAAGCATGGCTTGAAGGGTGGTTTGAAAAAAGTGGAGGTCCAACTTGGTATCGTGCGTAGCACGGCTGGTTTAACCGGCTGGGATGCGCCGAAGCTGTGGCATCGCTACCAGACCGCGCACGATGCCCAGGCGCTTGATCTGCTCCTGCGCTACAATCGCGACGACGTGATCAACCTTCCGCGTTTGCGTGCCTACCTTGAAAAAATACGCGAAGAGGAGCTACACGACGGCGTCATGATTTGGCAAGGCTAAGGTAGGAGTTTTTGATGCAGGCGCGGATGCTGAACAACCGCTACGAACTCCTGGACATTCTGGGGCAAGGCGGCATGGCCACCGTGTATCGTGGCCGCGATACACGGCTGGGCCGTCCGGTTGCCATCAAGTTACTCCATTCCCAGTATGTAGGCGATAACCAGTTTCTGCAACGCTTCGAACATGAAGCCCAGGCGGCGGCGGGACTATCGGCGCATCCAAATATTGTGGACGTGTATGATGTAGGGCAGGATAATGGCGTGCCGTATATTGTCATGGAACTGGTCCAGGGTCGTGATCTCAGCACCCTCATCGGGCAAGAAGCTCCGCTGCCGATCGACCGCACCATTCACATTGCTGAACAAGCTGCCGACGCACTCGACTATGCCCACCAGCGTGGCTTTGTCCACCGCGATGTGAAGCCACAAAACATCATGGTTGGCCCGAATGACGAGGTCAAGATCACGGACTTTGGGATTGCTAAGTCCGCGCTCTCGACGGCCGTGACACAAGCGGGTATGACCTTTGGCACCGCCGACTATATCTCGCCCGAGCAAGCGCAGGGCATCACTGCGACCGCCCAGTCCGATATTTATGGCTTGGGCATCGTTGTCTATGAGATGCTCACCAAGCACCTGCCCTTTAGCGGCGACAACCCGATGGCAGTGGCACTGCAGCAGATTCAGAACGCACCGCCACCACTCAGCCGGTGGAATCCGACGCTTCCACCGAATCTGGAGCGGATCGTCCTGACCGCGCTGGCCAAAGATCCACGCCAGCGACCGGCATCAGCGAAAGCTTTTGCGACGATGTTGCGCGAGTACCGCACCGCGCGGGGACAGGAAACGCAGGTCGCGCCGGTCGTTAAGGGATCGCCGGTACAGCCGTCACAGGCTGCCACCTACCAAGTGCCGCAAGCGCCACGGGTGCAGACTGGCAGAACAAATACGGCTCCACTGCCCGCTGTCACACCCGTGCAGGCTGTCCCTCGGCGGGTACCACCACCCGTCGCACCACCACTCGCCCGACGACCGGAGGCACACCGGGGTTTTCCTTTCGGTGGCCTCCTGCTGGGCATCGTGCTTCTTGGCGGTCTGCTCGGTCTGGCCTACGTTGCGTTTGCGACCCCCACGCTGCAAGATATCTTTGGCAGTGTCGCCGCACCAACTATAGCGGCACTCCCCTCCACCGTCCCGGCCACCCCTGCCCCGAGTACAGCCGCTCCAACCAGCACCTCAGTCGTGCTGATCCAGCTTACCGATTTCGTGGGTCGTCCCGAGGCTGCGGTGCGCAACGCCCTCGTCAACGCGGGCTTGGTACCCGACTTGCCGGACGCACCGCGCACCGATCCAGTATATGAACGGGGGATTGTAGTCGAGCAACGACCGGCACCGGGCACGACGCTACATAAAGGCGACAAAGTTTACCTCCGGATCAGTCTGGGGAAGGAAACGGCCGTTGTTCCACCAACACCGGTCCCGACGGCCGCGCCAACCCTGCCGCCGTTAATCGCACTACCTGACTTGAGCAACCAGCCGGGCGATACGGTCCTGACTGCCCTAACCCAGGCTGGTTTTCGCGTCAATCCGATCCGCCAGCCGAGCAGTTCGGTAGCGGCTGGGCAGGTGATGAGCCAAAGTCCCGCACCCGGCAACTATCCGCCTGACACGGTCATCACGGTCACCATTAGTCAGGGCGATGTGATCAAGTTTCCGGCCGTGATCGGCACCGATCTAACGCGTGCAACACAAATCATTCAGGCCACGCCCAACCTAAGCCTCACCACTGTTGATCTCCAAGGACCCGATCGCTTACCGAATTATAATCGCTACCGTCCTAATCAGGTCGTAAGCGCAACCGCCGACGGACGCGCGGTAGTGAACGGCGATCTGGTTTCACGGACGGCGCAGATCGTGCTGGGCGTGCGGAAACCATAAGCATAACGATGTGGAACATACCTACTTTATGATTGATGTTATCTGTTATGGGGCGCTCCTGCCCGATCAGGTGCTCGCGCTACCACGCCTACCACGGGCCGGCGAAGGTATTCACACACTACACGAGCAGATGTTCCTCGGTGGTGAGCCGTGTAATGTTGGTGGCCATCTCGCACGCTGGGGCCTACACGTCGTCCTGGCAGGCAACAATCTCGGTGATGACCCGCGTGCTACCTTTGTGGAGCGTGAGCTGCGCGCCCGTCCAAACACAACATACTATAGTCGGCGTGACCCACTAATGTGGACACCGACCTGCTACATTCTAACGACGCCCGATGGTGAGCGCACAATTATTGCCTCCTGGCCCCAGCAGCCATCGTTCACACTACCACCGGCCGAGGTCGTCGAGCAGTGTCGTCTAGTAAGCGTATGCAACGTCGGACCGGCGATCGATGTGATGGTTGACCTCGCCCACAGCCATGGCAAGCCCATTGTGCTCGCTGATTCCGCTGATAGCAGTGAACTGCGTATGCACGGCGTCGCTATTTTGACGACCTCACGTGCAATGCTGGCGAACCGCTACCAGCTTCACGACGTGCAGGGCTGGATCGACCATACCTGGCAGGCAACGCGAGCTTTGATCGTCGTTAGCGATGGGGCACACCCCCTGCGAGTACGCACTCCCGATGGTCGTGATCTGTCCGCTTACCCGCCCGCGATCACGCCGGTCGATACCACCGGTGCTGGTGATGCACTCAAGGCTGGTGTCATGTATGGCTGGCTGAATGGCTGGCCGATTGAGCATACGCTCGACATCGCACTCAAGGCTGCCTCGCAGGTTTGTTTGTATCCCGGACCATGCCCGGAGGTCGCACTTGAGCACTAAAGGATAGCAATGCAACTCTTTTTTCTACGGCATGGCATTGCCGAGGACCGCCACTCAACCGGCAGTGATGCCGAGCGGCCATTGACGGAAGCCGGTCGCCAGCAGTTGGCTGTGGTTGCACGGGCGATGCAACGCTTAGCGATTCGACCAACCAGCGTGTACGCCAGTCCTCTGGTACGCACGCAGCAAACGGCTGAGATTGTTGTAGCCGTGCTGGGCGGTACGTTGATGCTCACGCCCGAGCTTGCGCCCGGTTGCACCTTCGACCAACTGCAGCCCCTTCTGCGCCAGGCAAGCGATGATCAAATGCTGCTCGTCGGCCATGCCCCCGATATGGGGAGCCTAGTAGCGGCCTTGATTGGTGCAGGCGGAAGGGCGATCCGCGTGGCCAAAGCCGGTCTAGCAGGTGTGGAATATGATGGACGTCCGCGCCAGGGGTCGGCAACGCTACGCTATCTCCTCACACCTCAACAGCTTGAATGGATTGGAAGTGCAACCAAGTAGAACCGGCGAGCTGGGGCAACCAGCAGAGCATGGCGCTAGCAAGTCCAGCAGTGCCTCGCCTAGCACCGCGATGCAGATCGAGCGTACGACCACGCCAGACGGTCGGCTGCTCCTGTTGTATACCTTCGAGGACCCGGATGAGTGAGCTACGCTGGCATCCCTTGATGAGCCAGTGGGTCGTCACCGCATCGCAACGTCAAGATCGTACCTTTTTGCCGCCGGAAGGTTTTTGCCCACTGTGCCCGACGCAACCCGGCGGCTTTCCATCCGAGATCCCGCGTCCGTCCTATGATATTGCCGTCTTCCGCAATAAGTTCCCGGCGCTGACCCTGCCCCCAGCACAGACCGGCATCCTTGGCTCCGAACTCACACCCGTCGCTCCCGATGCCGGTATATGTGAGGTGATTGCTTATACCCCAATCCACCATACGACCCTCGCCGAGCTTCCGCTCAGCCAGATCGACAAGCTTGTACAGGTCTGGACACAGCGTTACCAAGAGCTTGGACAGGAGCCGGAAATCGCGTATGTGTATATCTTCGAGAACAAAGGTATTGAGATCGGCGTAACTCTACACCATCCGCATGGTCAGATCTACGCCTACTCCTTCATCCCGCCCAATGTTGGGCTACGGCGAGTGAACGAGGGCCGGTATTTGGCCCAACATGGCACCAACATCCACACCGCCATTATCGCTGGAGAACAAGCTGATGGCCGTCGCATCGTCGCCGACCATCAGGACTGGCTAGCCTTTGTGCCTTTCTACGCACGCTGGCCATACGAGGTCCATATCTATCCCAAGGTCCAGCGCGAACATCTGGGCCAACTCACGCGAGCCGAACAGCAGGGACTTGCCGCCATCCTCAAAGATGTAACCCAACGCTATGATCGCCTGTGGGACCGATCGATGAGCTATATGATGGGCATTTTTCAGGCATCCACCGATGGTCAGCCACATCCTGAAACACGTATGAATATCGAATTTTATCCACCCATGCGAACCGCAAGCCGTCGGATGTACCGTGCTGCCGGGGAAACGGGCGCGGGGACCTTTGTTAACGCCACCTTACCCGAAGAGACGGCACAGGCCTTACGTGATGCATAAGACGGTTTGCAAGACCGGCGGCACCATCGCTGCGTAGAAGAGAATGACGCAGCTTTACAGCAAGGACCAATATGACTGAATCTGAACGCTTATTTGCTGCCGCGCAGCGGGTGCTGCCCGGCGGCGTCAATAGTCCTGTGCGCGCCTTCCGGGGAGTCGGTGGCACACCGCGCTTTATCGACCGGGCTGAAGGAGCTTATCTCTTCGACGCAGATGGGCAGCGCTACATCGATTATGTTCTGTCCTGGGGTCCGATGATTCTTGGTCACGCCGAGCCGAGTGTGATCGCGGCGATTACCGCGCAGGCCCAGCGCGGCACCAGCTATGGCGCGCCCACGGCTTTGGAAACCGAGCTAGCTGAGCTGGTCATTCAGCTCGTACCAAGTATCGAGATGTTGCGCTTCGTCAATAGCGGCACCGAAGCAACCATGTCGGCCCTGCGTCTAGCACGCGCGGCGACAGGCCGGTCCCGCATCGTGAAGTTCAGCGGCGGCTATCACGGCCATGCCGATTTTCTCCTCACCGATGCCGGCTCGGGCGTCGCTACGCTCGGTTTACCGGCCAGTGCGGGAGTAACGGCAGGCCAGACCAGCGACACCGTCACGGTCGGCTATAACGACCTGCCCGCCGTCCAAGCAGTCTTTGAGCAACATGGTGCCACCATTGCCGCCATAATTGTCGAGCCGGTCGCTGGCAATATGGGTCTGGTTCTACCGCAGCCAGGCTTCCTGGCAGGCCTACGGGCCCTAACGCAGCAGTATGGAGCGGTACTGATTTTTGACGAGGTCATGACCGGCTTTCGGGTAGCCTTAGGCGGTGCCCAGGAGCACTATGGCATCACCCCTGATCTGACGTGTTTAGGCAAAGTTGTCGGTGGTGGCCTCCCGTGTGCGGCTTATGGTGGGCGACGCGACCTGATGGAGCATGTTGCCCCGCTGGGAGCTATGTACCAAGCGGGCACGCTCTCGGGCAACCCACTGGCGATGGCTGCCGGGTTGGCAACCTTGCGCCAGCTCACACCTCAGCTCTACACCGACATCGCCGGGCAAGGACAGCGGCTGCTTGAGGGGCTACGTGAGGCGGCAACGCAGGCAGATATTCCACTCCAGACGGCACAGGCCGGGACGATGTTTGGCTTCTTCTTCGCCGACGAGCCGATCACCAACTATGCCCTGGCGAAAGCACACGCCAATACCGGGCGCTACGCCCGCTTCTTTCATGCCATATTGGAGCAGGGGGTCTACTTCGCACCATCGCAGTTCGAGGCCGGCTTCTTATCACGTGCGCATACTGCTGCCGTTATTGATGCTACCATCGCTGCAGCCACAATTGCCTTGGGGAAGGCGCGCTGAAGCGGTGGAGGATAGAGCTAGTTGGAGGCAAAGCCTACATCTGCTGCGAAGGCCGCAAGGACGCGATCAATCCAAGCTTTATCGTCAGTTAACAGGCTCACCTCACGACGCTGATCTAGGCTTTCGGCCGTTAAGTTATGGCTGCCTAGGAGCATCAACTGTTGATCAACGATAATGATTTTGGCGTGCAATTTGGGCTGTGATTGCAACAACACCTGAACCGGCGCCCCTTTGGCTTGTAAGGCATCGCGCGCGGTCTGGCCTTGCGGCGTATCGGGTCCGATCACCTTGACCTCTATCGCTGCTTGGGCGCGATGTCGTAGCAGGTCGATTATGGTGGGATCGGTCAGCTGTTCATGCTGGATTGAGATACTGGCAGTTGCCTTGTCGAGCAGATCAGTGATGGCGGGACGACCGAAGGTGGGGCTGACCACAAGGTGGCTAGCAGGATTGGGCGCCGCCGTAACGGGCTGCTCTTTCCAATCGGCCTCAAAGATGGCGGCAAACTGCGTTACGGTCGCAGAGTGGTAGGTAATGATGCCGTAATCACGCGTGGTCTGCCAAGTTGCAGTGAAGTTCATCGTTGCGATAATGGCGACCGTGCCATCGGCAACCAGCGCTTTAACATGCGTCTTAACGAACTGTGATGAGGAGAACTTAACCGCGATGCCCGCCTGTTTCAGACGGTCGTAATTGCCCTGCCCGGCGGTCGCATTGTTGCTTGGTTTCGGCTCGATAATGGCTCGCACCACTACGCCACGCCGCTGTGCAGCCCCAAACGCTTGCTCGATCTCGGAGTTAGTGAGTTCGAAAACGTACACATCAAGTGTGTGCTGGGCACTGGTTACTACCTGCAAAAACGGACCTAAGCCATCGTCGGGGATCACAAACAAGCTATCATTGCCTTGCACCATACATCATCCCCTAGCTATGCCGCTCGGCAATCACGTTACACCACAAATTATTCAGCTGGCTGGTACAAGATCTCGAAGCCACCATGATGAGCGCCGGTGGCCTGGATGCGGTAGGTCAAGTTTCCTTTGTCGTCCGTGGGAACCACAACTTGCGCAACGTGCTGCTCCGGCGTGCCTTCTAGCACCAGTACCTGAGCCCCCTGGGGATTGAGCATCACGATCCGCAATTGCCCGCGCTCGACCTGCGCCGACACGATTAAAGCCAGCTTCGTTGGCCCGTCGGCAGCTTGTACATGGCGGGTCTCTGTCCCCTCCGCACTAATAAAATCGACTCTAACGTTACCCCCATCGGTCGCTCGATCCGCCGACTCACGCGGGCCCGACATCAGCAAGCAGCCCGAAAGCAACGGCACAAGCATACCCAGATACAAGGCACGCTTGAGTATGTGACCGTAGGAACGGACGCTACGCATAGCTCTCTGGGTATCCGTTCTTGTTCAAGGATTGCTCTTCGGTCAGAATTTCCATCCGGTCAGGATCACGACCAACAATGCGCAAATGACTGCCGCATTGGGGGCAGACCACGATCGAGCCGACCAGCATCGTTATCGGCAGCTTGAGTTTTTGCTTACATTTTGGACAATGTGTCATCGTCGTTTCTCCCTCGATTACTGCTCGTCGAACAGGGCATCCACAAATGCGTTCGGGTCAAAGATGGCGATATCGTCAAGCTTTTCGCCCGTGCCAATATACTTGATCGGCCGCTCGATCTCCTGAACCATGGCGAAGGCGATGCCACCTTTCGAGGTACCATCAAGCTTCGTGATGGCTAGATGCGTGACCTCGGCAGCTTCGGCAAAGGCGCGCGCCTGACTTATGCCGTTCTGACCCGTTGTCGCATCGATGACCAGCAGCACCTCATGGGGGGCCCATTCGACCTTTTTGCGCACGATATTGCGGATCTTCTGTAGCTCCTGCATCAGGTTGTATTTAGACTGGAGCCGCCCGGCGGTATCAATGATCAGGATATCGGTATTGCGCGCATAGGTTGACTCGACCGCATCATACGCGACCGCGCCAGGATCGGCACCCTGGCCTTGCGAAATCACCGCTACCCCGACCCGATCAGCCCAGGTCGTCAGTTGCTCAACGGCAGCGGCACGAAATGTATCACCGGCAGCCAACAACACATTTTTGCCGAGCTCGACCTTGTAGCGCTTGGCCATTTTGGCGATCAGCGTGGTTTTACCTGCGCCATTCACGCCCACGACGAGGACGACATAGGGCTTGGTTGAGCGCTCGGAGTACGAGGGGGTGTCGGCATCCAGCAGTCGCACCAGTTCCTTTTTCAAGATGGTGCGGGCATCACGCGCGCTACGCACATTATCGCGTTCGACCCTTTTGCGCACTTTTTCGATCACACTCAGCGTGGTATCGACCCCCACGTCGGCCATGATCATTAGCTCTTCTAGCTCTTCCCAGAGTTCGGGAGTGATCGGCTCTTCGGATTGGAACATCTCCGAGATGCGCCCGAAGAGGCCGGCGCGGGTTTTCTGTACGGCCTGCTGGGTCTTGCGCTCTTCGCGCTGAATCTCCTCAACCGGGCGTTCCTCACCGCCAAACAGTCGACGTAGCCCGCCTATGCGCCGTGCTGGCTCAGGATTTGCGGCGCGCATGGCGGCATCATATTCTGCGACCGAAGCGTAGGTAATCTCTGGGGGAACTGCTTCTGGCTCTGCGACGGGCGCAACGACTGGGGGTGGCGCGACTTCACGCACAAGTGGTGCGGTAGCTACCGGAGCCGCTGGTTGGATAGGAGGAGACACGACCTTCTCAACTGCTGGAGTCTGCCCTTCGGCTTCTTGCGGTTTAGCTGGCTCATTGCCACGGAAAAGGCGTCGAAACATACGATTCCTTCATCTTATATCAAGCGGAGCACGAGCACGTTATCCTCATTGCTCGTTACTCAGTCCTCAGCCCTCGTTCCTCGCCTAAGTATACCGCGCTAGCCCCACCCAAGGTCGTCGCCACCACTCCCCTCGCCCTTGTCGCCGCCACCCATTTCTTCGTCGAGCATTTCTTCGACCATTTGGTCCCAATCCTCGCCCGCATCATCACCCATCTGCCGGCCCATCTTTTTAGCCCAACGCGCGATGGAGGCTGGGTCGTTCTCGTCCAAGCCACTAAACGTACTAGGATCGGCCAGCGCATCAAGCCGTGACTCTTCAGATTGCATCATCGCAAAGCGCGATATAGCCTTACGCACATCAGTGGAAGCACAGCGTGGACACTGCAAATTCGCCGGCGTCTGAAAACCGCTCACTAACTTCTGGAAATGGCCATGACAGACCTGACACGTGTATTCATAGATCGGCATTATGACAATCTCACTCTCAAGATCTAAGGGACGTTGGATGCTTGTTCGACTACTTCATAGATCAATGGCAGGCTTGCCGGAGCACTGTGCTGCAGATGGAAGGCCCCCTGAACACGGTCGTGGACCTGTATGAACATATCCATATGACTGGCGTGGATCGTCGCCAGCGGCGTACCTTGTGCTACGAATTCGCCCACTTTGTGAACGAGGACGATCCCAACGCTCGGATCGATACGATCATCTTTGCGCTGGCGGCCGCCACCAAGAGCGTTCACTGCCAAGCCGAGAAGATCGGCGTCGATCGCGCCAATGAAGCCATCATGTGGCGCAGCGACCGGCTCGACCACCGTTGCTTCCGGTAGCAGTCGCGGATCGTCAACCGTGGAAAGATCGCCGCCTTGGGCCGCCACAAACTCGCGGAACTTGCGCCACGCTGCCCCGCTGTTGAGCACTGCAGTGAGCAGCTTGTAGCCGTCCTCGGTCGTTGATGCTTTACCTGCAAGCAGGGCTAACTGGGCCCCCAGCGCCAAGCAAAGCTCAACTAGATCGGACGGACCATTGCCCTGCAGCGTCGCAATCGCCTCTTTAACTTCCAGCGCATTGCCAATGGCATATCCCAATGGCTGCTGCATGCTGGTGATAACCGCCGCCACTTTACGCCCGGCGTGTTGACCGATGCCGACCATCTGGCGCGCTAGGGCACGTGCTTCGGGCAAGCTTTTCATGAAGGCTCCGGCCCCGACTTTGACATCAAGCACGAGGCAATCGGCCCCGGCTGCCAGCTTTTTGCTCATGATGCTAGCAGCGATCAAGGGCAGGCTGGGTACCGTGCCGGTGACATCACGGAGGGCATACAGCAGCTTATCGGCGGGCGCCAGTTCGGTGCCTTGACCTGCGATGACTAAGCCAACCGTTCGTAGCAGATGGGCGAATTCATCGGGACGTAGATCAATGCGCATGCCGGGAATCGCTTCGAGCTTGTCGAGCGTCCCACCACTAAAACCTAGTCCACGACCCGACATCTTGGCGACCGGCAGGCCGAGCGAAGCGCATAGCGGCCCAAGCACCAAGCTGGTTTTATCGCCTACGCCGCCGGTCGAGTGTTTATCGACCGTGAGCGGAGCGATGGCATGCAGGTCAAGCAACTCGCCCGACTCGGCCATCGCCAGCGTCAGGTCAGCAGTTTCGCGGTCGTCCATACCGCGCCACAACACCGCCATAGCCCAAGCCGACATCTGATAGTCCGGCACGCTGCCATCGACATAGCCACGCATCAAGAAGCGCAGTTCTTCGGCCGACAGCGTGCCGCCGTCGCGCTTCTTAATGATCAGATCGACGGCACGCATAGCAATTGTCTTAGCCCCGTAGTTCGCGTAGCACCAGCGGTATGCGTAGCAGCAAGTCACCGGCAACAGTGCCCGCATCGCCCAGTTCGGTCCGTACACGCTGTCCGGCGGCGGCATGTACCCAAACGCCCAATTGAGCGGCCGCGAAGGGTGTGACGCCCTGCGCTAGGAAACCGCCGATCAAGCCCGATAGCACGTCGCCTGTACCGGCGGTCGCCAGCGCAGGATTACCCTCCGGACCAATGACGGTATGACCATCCGGCGACGCAATCACCGTATTCGCACCTTTGAGCACTACGATCTGGCCCCACTTCTCCGCCGCGCGTTCGGCGTAGCCGATCCGATCGCCTTGGAGCATCTGCGGGCCGTCGAGCTGCAGCAAGCGTGCCATCTCACCCGGATGCGGGGTCAACACGGTCGTTGCCGGCTCAAGGTGGGTGTGCCAATCGTCGGTCTCGGCCAGGATATTAAGGGCATCAGCATCCAGCACCAAATGGGGTAGCACAGCAGCCTCGGCATCGGCTTTAGGCTTCGGTGCTTTCGCCTTGGGATCAGGCGTTGCCGAACGACCGAAACCAACACTGCCGGTATGCGGACGCTCACTCTTCGCCGGTGCCGGACGGCCAAAACCGACGGCATGAATATTCTTGCTCGTCTCAACTGCCAGTAAGCGTTTGACGAAGGTATGCGTTTCTTCTTCCTGTCCCAGGCCGGGACCGATGATCATCGCCGTATAGCCGGCTAGATTTTCGCGAATCTCCGTCGCCGCGGATGCTCCTAGTACGCCCCAATCCTCTTCTGGCAGCGGCAAAAAGGTCGTCTCGTGCACACTCGCTGCGAGTGCACCGAAGATCGACCGCGCGACCGCCAGTGTTACGAGCCCGGCACCACTGCGGAGTGCTCCGTTCGCACTCAGAAAGGCAGCACCCGGATAGCGACCCGAACCGGCGACGACGAGCACTTTACCGAAGGTTCCCTTGTTCGAGTCGGCGGGTCTGGCCGGCAATAAGCTGCGGATCACTGATGCTGTCAATTTTTCATTCATGATCTACTCCCTTAGGTTCATCTATGCCGATTGGCACGATCTCGACACGTCCCGCCGCCTGCTGGCCGGTACCGCGCAGGTGACCCCACTTGAGCCGGCCCGTTGCCGCTGTAACATCGGCCTGTAGAGCTGCCCCCTCCGCTGCGCCCGTATCGGCATTAATGCCCGTGGGCAGATCGATGGCGAGCAAGGGACAGGCCCGTGTGTTATTGATGAGCATTATCAACATCTGGAGGTCGGCCGGAAGCGGGCGGTTGACCCCCGAGCCAAGCAGGCCATCGACCACCAAACCGGCTCCATGGAGCAACTGCTTAAGCTGGGCATAGCCCTGATCTTCAGCAGCGTCATAGGCCGGGAGCGCGTGTTCGACCACCGCTTGCCATGGCCAATCATTGTCCTGCGGCACACGGTGCCACAGATACACCGTTACCGGTAGCCCAGTGGCTGCCAGCTCGTCCGCGACAACCAGCCCATCGCCACCATTATTGCCAGGACCGACCAGCACCACCACAGGCACCTTCGTCCCCCGCAACATGTGCAGCGCAACCGCGGTGACACCTTGACCGGCTCGCTCCATTAAGCCGCGCCAGGTTGCACCTGCCGCAACGGCTTGTGCTTCCAATGCACGCATTTCGGCTGCTGTAACCGCCGGTTGGACCGCTTTGGGCTCCATAGAATCATTCTACCATAGGCACCTTGTAACGAGCCGCGAGATGGCCACGGTTATGGTTCTCGACCCGAGTATAATGGTGCGCTTGAACACTCTAGGAGGAGTCACGTATGACCATTCCCCGTCCTGACTATCCACGTCCACAATTCGTTCGCCCCGATTGGATGTGCTTGAACGGTACCTGGCAATTCGAGATCGACGCGGGCGACAGCGGCTATGAGCGAGGCGTGCATGAGCGCGACCTAGCAACGGAGATTACCGTGCCGTTTTGCCCCGAAGCGACGCTCTCGGGCATCGGCAACGTCGACTTCATGGCGGCAGTCTGGTACCGCCGCACCGTCACTATTCCGGAGGAATGGGGCGGGCGACGCGTCCTGCTGCATTTTGCTGCTGTCGACTACGATACGACGGTGTGGGTCAACGGGATCGAAGTTGTGCGCCATCGTGGTGGCTTCAGCCCATTCACGTGCGAGCTTGATGGTATAGCAGGCCCTGGGGATACGGCGACGATTGTGGTACGGGCACGTGATGATAATCGCCCTTCGCAGCCACGTGGCAAGCAGTCCGCCACCTACCAAAACGAGGCATGCAACTATACCCGCACCACCGGTATTTGGCAGACGGTCTGGATGGAACCGGTCGGGCGCTATGCCCTACGGCGACCGCGGATCACGCCTGATGTGGCCAACAGTATGTTCCGGTTGGAGCAGCCGATCACGCAAAATGCCTCGGGGCTGCGTCTACGTGCATCTCTACGCGCGGGTACTGCTGTCATCGCAGTGGCTGAGTGCCGTGCCGACCTGGATCTTGCACCTCGGCTCGATCTGCATATTCCGGCCGATCGGCGGCGTTTGTGGTCGCCTAGTGACCCCTATCTGTATGATCTTGAAATCGAGCTTGTTGACAGCACCGGTCAGGTGGTTGACCGCGCCACGAGCTATGCCGGACTGCGCAGCGTGGCGATCCAGGAACGTCAGGTTAAAATCAACGGCGAGGTCATCTTTCAGCGGTTGGTCCTTGACCAGGGCTACTATGCCGACGGGATTATGACCGCGCCGAGTGATGCCGATCTGGTGCGCGATATTGAACTCAGCATGGCCGCAGGCTTCAACGGTGCCCGTCTACATCAAAAAGTTTTTGAGGAGCGCTATCTGTATCACGCCGACCGGTTAGGGTACCTGGTCTGGGGTGAATTCGCCGATTGGGGTGCGAGCGGCTTTGGTGCTATGCATGACCACCAGCAGCCGGGAGTGACCTATGTGGCCCAGTGGTTGGAAGCGCTGGAACGCGATTACTCACATCCCTCGATCATCGGCTGGTGTCCCTTGAACGAAACCTGGCAGTGGTTGCGTGACAGAATCACCGTACTGGATGATGCAACGCGTGCCATGTTCCTGGCAACCAAGGCGATGGATACCTCCCGTCCTGTGCTCGACACCTCCGGCTATGCCCATCGGGTGCCCGAGTCGGACATCTATGACTCGCATGACTATATCCAGGATATCGACTTCAGGGTGGGACTAGAGAAGTTCAAGCAGCGCCACGCCGGGCTGCCGGAAGGCAAACCGTATCTTAATCCAGATCCGGAGCGTATGATCAAGCAGTGGCCCGGTCAAGGACCGATCATCTGGTCTATTCCATATCGCGGTCAGCCCTATTTTGTTAGTGAATTCGGCGGCTTTAAGTGGAATCCCAATGCCGAGATCAAATCGGCCGAGGAGAACCTACAAGAGCGCACGACCAGCTGGGGCTATGGAGCTGATCCCGCTTCGGCCGACGAGGTATGCGCGCGCTTTGAAGCGGTCTGCGATATCCTCTTGGATAATCCCCACATGTTCGGCTACTGCTATACGCAGCTCACCGACGTTTTCCAAGAGGAAAACGGTATCTTCTTTTTCGACCGTACGCCGAAGTTTGACCTGGAACGCATTCGAGCGATCCAACAACGTCCGGCAGCGATTGAGCAGCAGGCCGCGCGCTAGGCCGTACACAGCAGTGCCCTCACCCCTGCCCCTCTCCCAGTGCGCGGGAGAGGGGATTAAGTACCTTTCGTAGTGCGTCGTGGTATTCGAGATTTATGACTGGATCTCAGGGTATCCGTTCAGGCCCCTCCTGCGGAGCGACCGTAGGGTAGCACACGAACAGCCGATTTGACAGCGTGCTGGTGATCCGAGAAACTACCCGCATGGATGAGTTGAGTCGGCCGCCTGAGATCTCCCCGCTCGATTGGGCCACCACGCCGCCCGCCGTGCGCGCCCTCGTCCACGCCTTACGGACCCAGCTCCAGGCCGAGCACCTCCTGCTCCGTCAGCAGGTCGTCACGCTCCAGGAACGGGTGGCTGTCTTAGAGGCGCAGCTCAACCAGCACTCTGGCAACTCGTCGCGTCCGCCATCGAGTGA
>JACDGP010000245.1 GCA_013821605.1 Herpetosiphonaceae bacterium | reverse complement strand
GCAGCAGTTGGTCCATACGCGTACGCTGCTGGGCGATGACCAGTTCCTTGCGGCCTGGACGGAGGGACAAACCATGACGCCCGAGCAGGCCGCCGCCCAACTCAGCTCTGAGTTACCTGAGCTGCCCTCTGCCGTGCAGCGCGGACGTACGTGACCCGCCATAAACGATCCAGCCCGCTTCACCGGTAGCGAGGCTGAATACTCCGCTCGGTAGCGGAGGGCCTGACCGACACGTCTGTCGTCGCGCGGCTGGTCTCAACTCCGCACCATTGGATGCATATAGGGTTAAGCAAAAATCCTCATATTCACCCGCTTGGCCCTGCTACCCGCCCTACCCTGATCAGGACTTGCTGCTTGTCCAGTAGATGTGTTCGTCCGCTCCCCCCTTGTATAGGGCGTAGAGCGATGATCCAACTGACGCTAGAGCTGGAGCTGCCGAGGTCAAATTGCTGTCGCAGCGGTACTCGATCGACCAGTTCAGGCCGTCGTTGGAGGTCGAGTATCGCAGGTTGGTGTCATCTGGCCCGATGTAGAGGCAGACCAGCATATTGCCCACGGCTCCCAGCGCGGGGCCGCACGAGACCAAGTGATCGGGAAGCCAAGCCTCCGCGCTCCAGGTCGTGCCGTCCGCGGAGTAGGTATAGCGCAGACCATTGTCGGTGGAAGACGGTCGTTTATACATGCAGACGAGCTTGTTTTGGAAGAACCCGAGACCCGGCGCTACGCCCGACTGATAGGCGACCACTGGCGATCCAGATCCGATCGGCTGGCCGGTCGACCACGTTACACTGCCATCGGAGCCTGCCACCCCGTTCAGGAACTCCAGCGACATACCGTCGTTCGCGACGTATGCGCAGTAGAGGTTGCCGTTGAAGACCGCCAGCGTAGGACTCTTCTGGGTCAGTGCTGCGGTGGCGACCGCCGAAGGCCCCTTCCAGGTTTGACCCTTGTCGGTGCTGTAGAGGTAGACCAGTAGGTTGTAGGTGGAACTGTTCGGGTCGCCATCGACATAAACGCTGTAGAATGTCCCTCCAGAGGCTACTAGGGCCGGTCCTACCGATGTCTTGCACTTGTCGGTGGTAGTAAGGTTAGGGTTCATGATGGGCGTTGACCCGCCCCAGGAGAAGCTGGAGCCTGACTGGGAGGCGGCCTTGTACCAGATCCAGGGGTTGGAGGTGTTGTTGTCCTGGTAAACGGTCATCAATGTGCTGCCGTCAGGCAAAGAGGCGAACGCCGGTTGCGCTGCAGTCGAGTCGTTGCCGATCTGACTGTCGTTGTTCCACATACCGTTGTCCTGCGGCTCCGCACCCGTGCAGCAGTTGGGGATTAAGTTGCAGATGCCGGTGACCACGAAGTTGATGAATCCAGGCAGGATGATAGCAATCGAGGATGAAGCGGCTGCACCCGCGAGGCTACCAGTAGCCAGTGAGGCACTGGCCCCGGCAAGCACGGTCGTAGCCTCCACTACAGTGAGGCCACCTGCTGTGGCGATGGCGGGACCAATAATCGCCCCGTTTGTGGCAATAACCGCTGCAATTGTGCCCGCAGTGATCGCAGCCCAGATGGCGGTGTTGAGCGTGATCGAGCAGGCCCAGCAGGCCGCCGAGTCGGAGGTGCCGTACCAGTTGAAGGATCGCTTCATTGAGCTGCCGACCGGGGTGATGAGGTCGAGGTACGACTGATTGAAAGCCTCCTGCAGCGACGGATCCACCGACGGCAACGGGACGCCTTGGGCCTGCAGGGTAGCGACGGGGTTGGCGATGAACTGTTGTCCGACGGTGCTCTTGAGTTGAACACTCGCCAGGAACTGCGCCACGGACAACTTCAGGGCACCTTGGTCAAACGAATTCACATCAGATGGCATATTCCTTCCTTTCAACTGTATGGGCGTCAGCTTACGCTGTGAACGGGAAGTTGAACAGGCAAAACCGGAAATATTACCGGCAAGATTGTGCGGGTTCCGCATCGCTTCACCCCGGAGGTCGATTCGCACACGGTGTTATGGCCCGTTGTGAGGCCACGCTCATGGATGGACAGGAGGGATCCGCATGGACGCGCAGACAGACGCATCCTTTGGGACATTGCTCCGGGAGTGCCGGCTCGCCGCTGGGCTGACGCAAGAAGGGCTCGCCGAACGCGCCGGGATCAGCGCACGCACCATACGTCTGCTTGAGCACGGTGGCAGTACGCCCCAACGCGTAAATGCGCAGCGCTTGGCCAGCGCGTTGGGGTTGGCAGGTGAGCATGTCGAGCAGTTCCTGACCGCAGCGACGCCCAGTCCACGGCACCACACCTCCTCGCCAGAGCCCGAGCCAGGTGCATGGCCGTTGCCGCCCACGGGACTCGTGGGACGCAGCGGTGAGATCGCCGCGGTGCTGGCGCTGCTACAGCGGGAGCAGACACGCGTGCTGACCCTGACCGGGCCTGGCGGCGTGGGCAAGACGCGCCTAGCCTTGGCCGTGGCCCTCCAGTTTGGAGAGCAACACGGTCAAGAGGTGGTCTTCGTCGCCCTAGCACCGCTAGATGCACCGGAGCGCGTGCTACCCGCGATCGCCCGTGCTGCCGGCGTGCCGGACGATCCGAGCCGTCCCATCCTCACCAGGCTGAGCGCTGCGCTACGTGACCGGCACTGCCTGCTCGTACTAGACAACTTCGAACACGTTGCGGGGGCAGCAGTAGAGCTCGCCGCCCTGCGGGCTGCCTGCCCCGGTCTGCGCTTGCTTGTGACGAGTCGCGTTGTATTGCATGTGCAGGGCGAACAAATGTACACCGTCCCTCCTCTCGCCTTGGCCGCTCTGCAGCACCTGCCACCGTTGGACGTACTCCGGCACATCCCCGCTGTACAGCTCTTCATCGAGCGTGCCCAGGCGGTGAAGCCCGATTTCACCCTGACCGCTGCAAACGCCGAAGCGGTGGCCCAGGTCTGTGCCCAACTGGATGGGCTGCCGCTCGCCATCGAGCTGGCGGCACGACGCGCCGGGATCCTGCCGGTGCAAGCGCTGTTGCATCAAGAGACATAGGTTCTCTAGGATCTACGTACTACCAACCCACCTAGTTTTTCACATAGATTGACATTGGTGGCGAATCCCAGCTAGGAGCCATTCTCCGAAAAGTTGGCTAAAAAAGTGGCAGTGCCGGTGTATCATGCGAACTGTTCTCCGCGTTGACCTTTTTCATCAAGGAGGCAGCCATGTCACTCCGACCACAGGTCGCCTATCTGGTTCCCGAAGAGACCGCACGTGTTGCCCATGCCATTTTTCCCAAAGGCAATCTCGTGA
>JACDGP010000244.1 GCA_013821605.1 Herpetosiphonaceae bacterium | reverse complement strand
GAGGTAGCGAGCATGCCGGTCCGCGGCGGCACGCCACTACCGGTTACGCCCTGAAGCATATAAAGAAGACCGCCCAACAAACTCACCAGCATCCGTACCACAAATACTAGCGTCGAGAGCGCTACGGTGGAAGCTGCTGAGACACCAAGGCTCCGCAATAGCAGCAGAAAAGTTCCACCCCGCGCACCAATGCTGTTAAGAAAGATGGGCACTAGGCCGATGATGTCACTGATCGGCACCATCAATGCTGTGAAATACAGTGGAACAGCCAATGCCAGCGCCCGGATCACCGCGTAATTGACGCCGATCCACGAAAGTTGATATGCAAACGACATAACGACAACGGTGAAGAGTGTCCGCCGGTAGCGGTAATATTCGCCCAGGGTTTGTGCCAGCAGCTGGAGTTTGCCGCGCCAATCCTGGATGTTCGGCACAGGGAGCCGCACCAGTGACCGTGCTACCAACGGTGCGGCCAGCGCCACCAGCACTCCGGCGCTCGCGGCCACGACACACCAAGTCGCGCCCCATAGTAGCGCGGGCGTGTGCTGCAGCGTCCCGGCGCTCCTAACCAGGGCCAGCGCCGCGATCACGGTTAATGCCAGGAAGCCGGTTAGACGCTCAACGAACACCGAGGTCAGAGCGATGGCCGGCTGCTTGAGCCGTTGGTTCAAGCGATAAACCCGCACCGCGTCGCCGCCAATCATCGTAGGCAGAAAGTTACTAAAGAACTGGCCAATGAAGTAGGTTTGGAGTGCCCAGCGGTAGGGCACGGACTGTCCACAGGCCCGCAAGAGCAGCCACCACTTGGCGGAACTCACGAACACACCGGCGAGCTGGAGGACGAATGCCAAGGCCAGGAGTGCTAGACTGAGGTGCTGACTGGCGGCCAGCAACTGGCTGATGTTGACTTGGAACAACAAGTAGACGAGCAAGCTAACACTGATCACGGTTCGCGCGACCAGCAGGAGTCGCCGCTGTCTGCTGCGTTTCATAGTGCCGTCGGCTGCTTGGCCATGGTCGCCGGGCTATTCACCTCCTCACGAACCCGATAGGCCGGCTCACGACCACTGTTGGTGGTGCGCACGAGCATTTCGCCGATCAAGCCAATACTCAGGAATTGCATGCCGAGTACGATCACCATAACACCCACGAGCAGCAGCGGGCGGTCACCGATCGTCTGGTGGAGTACGAACTTCACCCCGGCAAGGTAGGCCAAGATCACCGTCCCAAAGCCCATCAGCCCCAATCCAATCAAGCCGAAGAATTGCATTGGTCGCGTGGCATAGCTCAACAAAAAGCGTACCGTTACCAGGTCGAGCAGCACCCGCAGTGTCCGGCCCAACCCATATTTCGAAGAGCCAAAGCGTCGCGCATGGTGCGTCACGGGTAGTTCGGTGACGGCAATCCCCTGCCAGCTGGCAATCGCGGGAATAAAGCGATGGAGCTCGCCGTAGAGCGCCAGATTTTGGACGACCTCACGCCGGTAGGCTTTAAGCGAACAGCCATAATCATGCAGTTGCAGACCCGTAACTGCCGAGATCAGCCGGTTAGCGAGGACGGACGGGAGCCGCCGGCTAAGCCACGCATCATGCCGGTTCGCCCGCCAGCCGCTGACGACATCATAGCCCTCGTCCAGCTTATGCAGCAAGCGGGGGATGTCCGTCGGATCATTCTGCAGGTCAGCATCAATCGTAACAATGATCTCTCCGCGTGCCCGATCAAAGCCGGCCGCAAAGGCCTGCGTCTGACCAAAGTTGCGACGCAAACGGACGACGCGGAGCTGCGGACTATGTGCCGCAAGTTCGCGTAACAGAGCAAAACTGTCATCACGGCTGCCGTCATCGACGGCAATAATTTCATAAGGCTGGTGCAGGGTCTCCAGTGTGGCATGCAGACCGGTCATTAAAGGGCGCAAGCTCTCAGCTTCGTTATAAACGGGGATCACGACGCTGACCAACGGCTCACTGTCTTGAATCAACATCTTATGATCCTCTTGTTGCCCAGCGCATCACTTTGCCCCAATATCGATGTGGGTGAACGACAGGCTTAGATCGCGCTTGGCCGACGTTCCTTCTGGCGCCGTCGTACTTTTGAAATGGATCGTGTGTTCACCGGGCGGTAGTGTTAGCTGCAAGCGGATCGTCTGCTGAGCCGGCGTTATCTGGTAGGAGGCCACGGCTTGGCTGTCCAAGCTAACCTCAAGCGGTCGCGGCTGCTGATAGCTCAGTACTGAAAACTCGAGTGTCACTGATTGTTGAGCCAGTTCGGGATTGACGACCTCGATGGCTGCCCCGGTCGACATCCAACGCCATACGAGGTCACCTTGCTGCTCACGAGGATACCAACCTGTTGTGCCTAAGAACAGAAATGGGCGGGTCGCCGTGACGGGCTCTATCGTATACACATCAACGCTTGAACCATGAGTGGTTGGCTTACTACCCGGCAGCACCTGCGCCATAACCTGCGCCAAACGATCGGCCTCGACCGGTTTCAGGTCATTTCTCCGCACGATAATGGTGCGCACGTTATAGAAATTCAGCGCCTGCTGGCCGTCATCAGGCCGTTGCACAATAATCTCCGGCGACGGCTCCGGCTTGAGCCACCACAGCTGCCGGACCCAGGGCACGCCGTCAACCAGCGGTGTGCTGGCCGGCGGACGAGCAAGATACCCGCCCATGATCGGGAGACCGTGCGCCATCTGGTTCACCATTGCGGGTGCGTTGCGTTGCAGCGTTGGCAAGTCCATCACACCGCCAGGCTGCCCACGCAACTGATATACGACTGGATCGACATTGAAGGCCAGCGCCGGCATCGGACGGACCATCATTTCGAGCACGATTACCGTCCCGAGCAGCCCTAGGGCAAGTCGACCGCCACGCCCTCGTTGTAGCAACGCTTGCATCCCAAAGCCGGCCAGGATCATCAACAAAGGGAGCATAAAGATCGCTAGGTGGTTCGGACGGTGACCGAGTGTCATGCCGGGTACTACCTTCAGAAGTTGAAAAGGTAAAGGTATATTCGTCACCACCCCTGCGGCGCGCAACCTTGGCCCAAGCATCAGGATCCACAGCACGCCGACCAGAATCGCCCACACTCGGGCATGACGTCCCGCGAAGTACGTTCCGATGGCAGCTAGCACCAATACTCCGTAGCCCGGCGCAATCGTCCAAAACCATCCGTAATGCATCGTTTGGTGTCGCTGATCGGCCCACGCGCCCCACCAGGGCTGGAACGGGCTCGGCCAGAACATATCGACCAGATCTGCCGAATAGGTCGCCGTTTCCCGATCCCACCCTGGGTCTTCGACCTGCTCTACGCGACCCGTCGGGGCC
>JACDGP010000131.1 GCA_013821605.1 Herpetosiphonaceae bacterium | reverse complement strand
AGTCTGAGCACGACCGGCAGGTGCGCATCAAAGCGACGCAGGCCGATGTGGTGCATGCGCTTGAGGCGCGGTTATGGAAGGCCGAACACGATGCTGCCATCCTGGCCGATATGCATAGCCCGGAAGTTCAGATATTGACGATCGGGCAGTACCATGACCAGGTTAGGCTCCAACACCGTGAGATTCAAGCCGTCGCTGGAGCGCCGGACGTGCCTGCAACCACTGCCACCACATCGCACGCGGTCGCAGCGTAGGACTGCCGGAAAATGCCGAAAACTGCACACAATCCGAGTATCTTGACGCCACGTCAGGAGAAGACGCTCTCGGCGCTCCTGAGCCATCCCACGTTGAAAGACGCGGCGCATGAGGCGGGTGTGAGCTTGCGCCAGCTGCATACTTGGCTCAAGGAACCGACGTTCGCAGAGTCCTACCGGGATCTGCGTCGGGAGGCTGTGCAACAGGCAACGGCCCGGCTGCAGTCGGTTGCTTCACCTATGGTCGCGGTCCTGGTGCATGTGGCAGCGTCAACCAGCACACCGCCAGCAACCCGCGTCGCAGCCGCGTCGAAAGTGCTCGAACTGGCGATCAAGTCCGTCGAGATTGATGACATCGTCGCACGGCTCACAGCATTGGAGCAGCACAAATGAGTTACCGCGACGTAGCCAAGCGACTCGCAGCGCTCGAAGCCGTAGCACCGGTGCTAGAGGGCGAGCCGGATCCGGAAGCAATAGCCGCTGCTCAGTGGGCCGAATGCACGGCCATCTTCGAAGGCTATGTGTCCCATCGTCGCGCCCATCGCATGCTGGTCGACCAGGGCCGCAAGAATTGGTCATGGCATCAAGAGCGTTATCTGCTCACCTACGGCCGGCGTGATGACGACAAGCCGCTGCGCTATCTCCAAAGGGTTGACGAGATGATCGCCGAGCATGGTGAGGAAGCCTTGCGCGACGTTGGCTATACCGTGCCAGCACTAGACGTCCTCGGCGACGTCCGCTACTGGCTTCGTTGGGATGGAAGGATAGAGGCATGACCGCACTTGAGAAGAGGCTCACCGCGCTGGAGCAGCGCAATCATAGTGATGGGCCGAACGTGGTTATTAAGTTTGAGGTCAACGCGACTGAGGAAGACCATGTTCGGGGCATGGCAGAGGCCGAGGCAGTTGCGGGGCCGCATGGTCGCATTATTTGCGTGCAGTACGACACGGTGAAGCGCCCGGACTGGTGGGGCCCGGAGCAAGACGAGATCATGCGACAGTCTGACCTCAAGTGGGCACACCTCCCACCCTATACTATTCGCACCAGTGATCAACGAACCTGGGGACCAGGGGACTAGACGTAACAGTGACACCTAAAAAAGGAGACCTATCTATGGACTTATCACAGGCGGTACAACAAGCGGTGGCCCGTGCGGACAATCAGTTGTCACGCACAGCAGCGGAAGCGGCACAACTGTGTCTCAACTTCTTCCAAATTCCCTTAGAAGTGGTTTAGGTTTTGTAAAATTGGAGAATGCTATGGCCCAACTAACACGGGCGGACATGGTAAAGGTCATTGAGAACGGCGGCTCGGTGGTGATACAAGAGTATGTTGTGCATCAGAACGGTATGACGGGTGAGGCGGAAATGGTGCTAGAGAATAGGCTCGTCACGCGCGTCGAGGACTTGCCGGACGATCCCCAACCGCTGCAGCAGCCGGACGCCTAGCGAAGAAAGGCTTGACACTATGGGACTAGGCGACTTCTCAATTATTTGAGAAGTGCGCAGCAGCCGGACGCCTAGCGAAGAAAGGCTTGACACTGATGCTCCGAGTGGCCATGCGTTGCGAGGCAGCGACACTGAGTGTCCTCACCGATCGTGCGCGTGAAACCGGCTGTTTTTGCACGTTTCGACGGCGGGTGCAAGATAAGGGCCTTTAAACACGTTCAAATCCCATTTTCAACGTCCCTCCCCCTTTTCGCCCTTTTCTGGCACCGGAAGTGGCCGACTCGGGCTATCTGTCGATGTGGATAGGTGTAAAAGATTTGCCTGCTGCGTTGAGCCGCTCCACCGGGCCAGCCGGTACGCTACCACACGGCACAACGGTGCCTGCGGGCATCCCTTCGGGCAGACCGTTGCTGCTCGTGTGGTGCTTCCGTCTTGTGGCCTGGCTCCGCTTGCGCCCCGCTGGGAGCAACGGGTGTGGTGATGTGGTGTGTATGGTGGGGCGACCCAAAGGGTACCCGACGCAAAACGGCGACGCGGGTGCTCGAAGGTCTTGAGGCAACGTGCTGTATCGTCTCGCCCCATACAGCAAATAAAGCTGTATTCCAGCGCGTTACAGTGGGGTGTCTGATTTCTCACCTGCGTTTTGACGTGATTTCTCACCTGAATACTGAGCCCCGCACGGTTTAGCGCATCCCAATGCGGTGCATCGTGCGCTCGCTGCCTCGACGTATAAACCTAGGCTCCGGCCTTGTCTGTGAGCTTGCTGGCCACGCTCAGAAGCCGCTCTTTGGTAAGATCCTCTGCCTTGCCCAGGTATGCTTTGTGGAGCTTGCCCTGATGCCGTCGGTACGCATACCAGAACTGTCCATCCCAGCGCATCTCCTTGCGCGCGGTGAAGGTGCCTTGCTCTGCTTCAAGATAGAACGTCGTGTGCTCCTGGAGCCACGCGACCCACGCCGGTGTATCGAGCTGGACTGAATCCCCATCGGTATACAGCCAGCCGCCTTTGACGATAGGCGTTGCTGCATTCTCTCCTCTGGTGGCCATAAATACCCTCTTAGCAAGTTACCCAAGGATACTACAGGCAGCAAAATGCCCCCGGTCGAAGTTGATCAGGGGCAGTGCAATGATAGGTGTGGAGCGCCCGCTAGCGGACCATCAGAACCAGTTGTGGAGCCTGCAATCCGCTTTGACCAAACAGCAAGCCGTTTGAACTGCTCGGAGTGGGCATAGCACCGCCGAAGGCAATCTGCTGCTGCGCGGCCTCGGCACGCTGCACAGCGAGGACACCGGCTCCATTCAGCGGGATCGTTTGGGACCCAGTATTGTCTGCGGGGATGATCGAGCCATAGACCGTGCCAGCACCGAGATCATGGTAAATATTGGTCGCAGGGCACCTGTAAGGATGCCAGACTCCTCGGCAACTGATATGTATCCTGGGGCTTTTTGCTTAACCCCCCAAAACGGTGCATTTTGCCTCATCGACCTCTGATGCGAGAAAACGTCCCTTTTCTAGCACCAGTTGTAGGCGATGAAAAAGCAGGTTTCTTTTCGACGAATTGTGCCGAAATTAATCTAAAATAGACCTTTATTCGCTCAGATACGAGCTGGAATGGCAAAAAGGAAGGTCTCCCAGCCTCACCCGAGCACACGCTCTGGAAAGCTGGCGGCAATCGGCCTGCGTGTCCTTCCGATCGCTCCTAGCCGCCAGCGGCAGTGGGTAAGATGAGCCTAAATGAGTTCAAATGCACCGTTTTGGGGCGTTAAGCAAAAGACCCCTAGTTGGCGAATATTCTTGAAGCGCATTGTTTTCCTTTTCTCCTTCCTGGTTGGTCGATATCGTTCCCGGCTCCATCCCGCTCTTGGTCCTTGCGGCGGTTTTCAGTGCCCTCCTTTCCGGCGTGCCATTTGTAAGAGCGGCTTGGATATTAGCTATAGTACTGGCGCGGGTTGACCAACGCAGCACCAGGATTGACCAATCGTTGACCAGTTGCAGAGTTGCGCTCGAGCTGCCGGGACTTTCACGCGTCACGACGAACAACACGCCATTGCGCTTGGCAGAAATGTGACGAGTTGGTATGCTTTTGGCTAATCGACCAGGGAGTGCTGCGGGGGCTGGTGTGACCGAGGGGGCTGTCTGATTACACATTCGGAGGGACGGCAACGATTCGGCAGAAACGGGCCAGATGAGGTAAATCGCCGGTTTTTCGGTCGTGCAACAGGCTTCCACCCCTCGCCCAGTGTTTCTCAGGCGTTTTTTGCCACGATCCTCACGTAGCAGTGACCACGTTCGACGCGCAGGTGGCCCGGAATACGAAAGAAAATGTAGGAGATGATCCCTTCTCAAGCATTAAGGATGTCTCTGTCGCTTGTGGGATGCAAAATCTATCGATACCCTGCGATGTGGCCCGTTTCTTGCGAATCGTGGCCGCCCCTCACTTGCGTTCGCCCTATCGATCTTTCCCTAGCCTGTAGCTCCGCTGAATCAGAGCCCTTGGGCATTACCGCCCCTGCTTCATACCCCGCCGTTACCAGCGCCGCACGTGGGGTTGGGAACCGGCTTGAACACTGGCCGGAAGCGGTGCTACCCGCTCACTCTCTAGATGCGACTTCGTGTCGCACAAGCAAAAAGCCCCATGTTGCATAAGTTGACAATACCGACGAGCAAAGTAGCCATGTCAGGGAGTCGTCGCGGCTGTCGAGCTCGGCCTTTCTACTTTGTTGTCAAAGCCATCGACATCATAGAGGCGCTGATCGAGGGCCACAATGGCCCCGTCCACCACTTGCTGAATAGATACGTGTAAAGGTAGATACGTCTGCTTATCGTAGCGGATGATGCCCCGGCCCATGCCGTTAGCGCCCTGTGCAGGTTTGATGATCTGAATGACGCCAACTGCGTGACCTTCGAATTTCCCGTCTGGTAACGGGATAAACTTCAGATCAGGCTCGATTGCCAATACCCCTTTGCTATACTGAGTGTGCAGGCTTTTGCCCTCATCTGCAGGACCCTGCGTCCAGTGCTTACCGTCGTCGCTGGCATAGAGGTCATCACCGACGAGGATAATGTACGTTTTTTGAGAAGGGCTAAAAGACAAAGGGCTGGGCACCTCGCTGATGATGGACACGCGGTCTGGCGCAACGATAATGCTTTGAAATGTAGTTGTCACTTTGCCATCGCTGGTGCCCGTGAGTGTAGTCCGGTAAGACTTTACCTTGTTGAACGCATCGAACATCTTGTTGATGACATCAGGAACATCTTGGATCTTCGCAGGCTCGACCACTGAACGCTTGCCGCGGGAAAAACCATTGCTAGTCCAGGTGAACGTGTCCACGATCTGCTGGGTCAAGCAGCAGTTCGGATCTTCAGGCGCGTACCCAGCAGATACAATAGTTACGGTCGACCCATCGATCGTGATTGAGGGAGCAGGATTATAGCCAAAGCCGTCACCTATCCGAAGGCCGCGCGTATCCGTGCCATCATTATAATCGAGCAGTGTTGCCATAAGACGAGGACGAGTAGGATCCGAAGCTCCGTCGAAGACATAGAGACGTTGCGGCCAGCTGGATGTCAAGGGAGCGCATGACGCTGCCACAAAAGCTTCGGCCTTGCCGTCGCCCGTCACATCGGCAAACTGTTTTTCGTCTATTTCCACACCTCGATTAGGTCCATCGAGTCCATCACAATGGAGGTCTGTGATGACCTGCCTCCAGTCTACCTTCTCAAGTGGGTTTGGATTTACCTTTAATGCAACTGTGATCTGTGCCACGTTTCCCGGTATGAGGCTGGCCCCAAGTCCTGTTATCCACTCATTCATGATACCGGGGTCGTCCCACAGGACATTGAAACGATGTATCATCATTGTCGCAGGATTTATCACGTCTACGGTATCAACAGCTGTTTGCTTGGCTGTATTCCACAATCTTCTCCATAAACTTGTTACAACTTTCCCTGCTGGATCAGCACATTTATCCAAAGTCTTTTTGATTTCCTCTCTTAGTTGACTTTTAGCTTCTGAATTCTCCAGCATACTCTTGTCGGAGTACTTTGTATGGAGCGCTTTTGCTGCTTTTGTGAAGCAGGCGGTTAATCGATCCACATCATCCTTCTTTTCGACACCTGTTCGAATCAGCGTCTTTAGCATTCCCCATTTTGCATCCTTTTGCCCAGAACCGACACCCATATCGACAAGCCAGAATGACATGTCCTCTAAAAGGCTCACTGTCTCGACATGGCTTGTAATCTTTGCATCAGCTCTAAGTCGAGACAGCTGTACTCTTAATGTGACGACATTTCCACCGCGCAATAAGAATCCTCCTCCAGCTTCCGAAGCAGAGATTTGTGACAGCGCCTCTTCAATACTTGAAATCTCATGTGGAGCCTCGGTAAATGGCTCAAGCTCCACACCTGTCGGCAGATTAACCCACACGGGATATGTGTCCGAATTTGCAAATTGGAGGTCCACCACATTCGGATCCACCGTAGCTTGCGCACACACGATCTTCGCATAGGGCGAACCTGGATTCGTGATGTTGAGCAGAAGGCTCTGACTTTCCGCCGTGCATTTCACTTTTGGCGGAGGGGGCCAGCTTCTTTCAATCCATGCTTTGAACGGATCTCCGTCATTAAGGGCAGCATCTTTACTAACATCTGTGACGAAGCCGCCTGATTCTTTAACCGTGGGCGGCTTGATCGCAAATTTGCCCCACTTTGAGAAGTGATCGGTCTGAACGATGAGCTGCCGATGCGTGCGATCAACCTTTGCCGGCACTGGCAGCCATGCATTCACATCGGGATTGAACGCTGCAATAAAGAGGTCATCAACTGTAATCCCAAGTGGCAGTTGTTCTGGGTAGCTAAAGGTTATAGTGGCGGTGCCGTGCAGTTGTCCTTTGGTGGGCTCAATCTGAACGGGGTTCCCGATAGGAGCAATCGCGAATGACAAACCAGTTGAGGCGTGAGGTTCAAGTGTCTTCACCGTAATCCCAGTTCCCTGGTCAAGTGCCGTACTCGGAGCTGTGACAAAAAGATCGGGACCAGTACCAACTATGGGAGGCCCACTCTCATAATTGCCTATGCTCCAGCTTATACTATTTGGGATGGAGATACTCAGCACAATAACGATTATGGCTATCAGACCAACTACAAAAAGAAGAGGTACTATGACGCGAGGTTGCGCACGTGTATAGTACCAGGCCACGAATAAGATGCCGCTGGTGACGGCGACGAAAGCAAACGCAAGCGCAAGCGCAGCGTGAAGGGTAGTAATGTCCATTGAGAGATCCTCCTGTTGATTGCGAGAGCGCTGCCGGATTGAGCGCCACACGGTTCTTCTAAGCCGATACGGTTCGAGGGGTATAGGGAAACGGTGTTGATGTCCATGATGTTCTCACGAGCGGTATAGGCCTTAAGGTAGCGAAGCGCGAAAAAGTGGCAAAGCAGATGGTCCAAAAAGGTGGTTATAGAGCCAAATAAGCGATAAAAGTCCTTCAGGTTCGGGTAATGACCCCTTCTGGCCGTCTCAGAGGGTATACCTTGTGAGAAGATCGTAGTCAAAGGTCGCAAAATATGGCTCAAAATACCATGCTCAAATGGTGCTACCCATTTTGCGACGAAAATATAGCTTGGATCGGGCGCTACTTTGCCGAAATATTGGCCTTCGCTACGTTAAGGCCTCCAACGACGAGACTATGGTGGAGGCTGCGGCCCCTGTCAAGACCCCAAAGTCTTCTGCCATCTCGTCGACCGGTATGTGTCTACAATCATGGCTAGGCCTCTAAGTTGACAATATCGCCGTCACCCACCATTGAGCGCACACCTACCGGAACCGAGCACGAGGCGCAGAACTCAGGGGCCAACCCTTCGATCGAACGAATACAGATTGGACAACAGCGGAATGACAATATAGCGTGAAATCAGGTACGGCGGATAATACAAAGCCACAAAAGGAATGTAGATTGGAAAAGCAACGACGCCGAGCCAGATAAACAGACCCTCAAAGTGGCCGACGATGAGCGCCCCGATCCCATACACGACGGTGCCGATTATGCCCGTGAAAAATGGGATGACAAGGAAGCCGATAGTGAGTGGACTGGTCGGATCGCCACTGCGACCTCCGCCTAACAGACTCAATAGAAACCATATCCCGAAGGCCGTGGCCAAATGAATTCGCCACTCCTCCCTTAGCATCTTCTTCATCCCGAGCCAACCTTTCTGTATACCCGTCAACGGGGGCAAATGTATGAAGGAATATCATTGATCTAGTTTTGCTTACCCAACGTGACAACGACGTCTCGATCACGACAACGGGGGGCTTTATCAGTGCCAGTATGCAATACCATCGCTTACAGCGACACTTCGAGCCACACCCAGAGCTCGTCTATGAGGTCGCCACCTATACCCACTGCCTAACAAAAGCTAGACGTATATGGCGGAGAGCGAGAATGCCGAGTTGCGCCGGTGTTTGGCCCATTTGGCGCGCAAGTCGCGTTGTTTTTCGCGATGCCTCGCGGCGTTACAACCAGCCATAAAGGACTTCATGTGGTGTGTAGCCGGCGCCACCTCTCAAACCGCCGATGCCCTCGCTATCCGCGCTCGGGCCGAGATCTTGTATCATCAGTACGATTGACCCTTGCCCTGGGATAGCCACAAAGACTTACCAGTATGTTTCCTCGCTTTCCCACCCGCTGCTACAGTGCGGAGCTTCACAGAACGTCCATAGTCCCCGGACCTGGCGACTTCCGGCTGGGCCGTTTGATACGTACATTGGACGGACAGAGTTGCCTTTGCAATTTACGCACTTTAGTGGACCAATAGCATTCCTTGACCATTGCTGGCACTTAGGGCAAACTCTTGCCTTAGCCTGAGAATCCTTCCGCAAAGGAAACTGGTTGCGCTGAGTCATGTATGCACAATGCTGACAGCGCCATCTGAACTTGTAACACTTCCTATACCAATCGCCTTCTTCCAGCCCTTGTGCTGCCAACTGCTCTTGCCTCTCGAGCTTTTTCCGTCAAATCGGCTCATCTCGCTCGTATTGTTTTGCTCGCATCCGCTCCGATTCTTCGGGTGTGAGGAGGCGGGGGGGCGGTTTGCTAATGCAATACATGCGACGACGACGCCAAATGGAACCACACCCACGAGCGAATGCAACCCCACAGCTAAGCAGAGTGTGATAAACAGCACATAATCATAGACAGTACTTCATGGTGGTCCGCTCCTCATTCCATATTTCCGATAGTTATAGGGCGAAATGCTAGTTGGGAAACGCCAGCTGCTTGATGTGCAAGAAGTCAACGTTGCCGAGCAAGCGATTGAGATAAATACAGATCGTATGCGCCGTCAACTTCGTATACAGCCGCGTACACAGGCCCCAGAAACTGTGGGCATGGTTCGTTTCGATGTTGAACTGCTCCGTCAGTTGGTCATTCACCGTTTCAATAATCTGCCGCACACGGGTCATCGCCCGCCGCAGCGCTGCTGGCAGTTGGCGCTGTTGGTTCTGCCGTCGCTCCGCCAGCAGCACTAGCCGGTTCTCCGCCCACAACGTGGCTGCGACCGACGCACTCACATAGCCTTTGTCGCCCACCACCGTCAGATCTGTGTGCTCTGCCAGCAACTCATAGCCGACCGACAGGTCGCTTTCGTTCGCTGGTGCCAGTTCGAAATCCAGGATGACGCCACCCACCGTTACCAGCAGATGCAGTTTGTAGCCGTAGATCATCTCCTTTTTCGAGGCGCACCAGCCGTACCTTGCGCCGTGCTCGGCCCAGTCACCACGTGCGGCGGGTGCCAGATGGAAGCCGACCACTGGGATCGGCAGGCTGTCAATCACGGTCTTGGGATCCTGCGCGACATCCAGCAGCCGCAGGATCGCACGCCGGATCAGGTTGAAGACGGCCATCAACCTGCGTCGCCGTCGGTTGAAGCGACTCTGCGAGGGCAGGCGCGGAAACAGCGAACGATGGTCAGCCCAGTGGCTGAGCAAGTCGGTTTCGAGCTCCCAGCCGCGACACTCGCCAATGATGGCCATGGCGAGCAACTCACTGTCGCTGCAGGTGGTCGGTGACGGACCGGGCCGGCGCAGCACGGGCTGCACTTGCTGGCAAATATCATCCACGATGGTATAGATCCACAAGCTAAAGTCGTCGAAATCGGTTATGATCATGGTGTCCTCCCTGACTATGATGGTGGTCAGCACCCCATCCATAGCGCAACGGAGGACATCTTGTCAACCTGGTTGAACTAGCATTTCGCCCTAATAGCTGTGATAATAAGTACGCAGTTGCATCTACGTTCAACATGATGGCTGAACTCCCAAATGGAGTGGCCTTCCAGATCTTGGACACCAAAACGCTAGTGTTATACCGATCTTCGTGTGTCTTGGCCGGGTGGTGGTGCTCGTCCCGCCAGGCCGTCTCAAACTCCGCTGGCATAGGACACTCCGGCGCTTTATGAACCCGCTTCGTTCGATACCTGGTGTCAATGAAGTGGCCGCTCTGTGCATGTGCAATGGTCAAGGTTCCTACATTTCGGCTCCTGCTGTTCTCCTTTCCTGCCCACCGTATGGAAGAGCAGCTCGTATGTCTGTTACAGTACAGACAGCGAATGACCAGCGACGGTCCACGATTGTCCAATCAGTACCCAGGAGTGACCAAAACCTGACCAGAGGCACGTTTCCACTAAAACAGAGAATGCCCCTCAACCAAAATCCCAGCAGCTCGAATGAAATGCGACTGCGTGGCATGAGTAAAGCAGTTACCTGATACTTGGGTCAGGGTCGAGGACGAGAGACACTCAACCCTTACCCAGTGCATCAAGAACATCTGAATGTGGCCATAGTACGGACGAGGCGTTCCTCTCTATCGATATTTGCCTTTTGGTCAAACCTCCTCGTGACGTGTCCTATGCGCTACAATATAGTCCAGTAGGCCTGTCAACGATGAGACCGGAAACGGTCAAGATCGTTGACAGATTGCAGCGGTAAAGCATGAGCCATCCGTTCGGCGACCTGATCAGTCAACATCTTGCGCGCAGACATGGTCTCAGCCAGGGCAAACTGGCCTTCGGCATCGACCAGGATCCTGCCGTGATCGCACGCATGTGCAAAGGCGAGCGGCTGAGCGGGAAATACGCACGCGAGCGTGTGGTGCGCATCATCGGCTGGTTGCATGAACACAAGGCCCTCGACCGCGTCGACGAAGCGAATGCCTTTCTCGTTGCCGCAGGCATGTCACCACTCAACCAGGAGCACCAGGAGGAGCAGACGTTGCTCAGCCAGCTCGGGCGACAGCCCGAGAGCGAGCGGCCGGCGACGCAGTTTGACCAGCAGGAGGCTCCACAGCCTGAACCGCAGCTTCCTTTGTCCGCAGATGCTGCTCCTGACAATTCTTCGGTGACGTCCGCCTTCCCGGCGCTGCCCACACTGGAACTGCATCGCACCAACCTGCCGGTCCAGCCAACGCCGCTGATTGGACGCGAACGCGAAATCGCCGTCGTGGGTACGCTGCTGCGGCGAAGTGACGTGCGGCTCGTCACCTTGACGGGACCAGGTGGCACCGGCAAAACGCGCCTGGGTGTGCACGTCGCTGCCGAACTCCTCGATGAGTTCGCCGATGGCGTGTTCTTCGTCAACCTGGCACCGATCAACGATCCAGCACTGGTCAATTCGACCATTGCGCAGACATTAGGCGTGACTGAGGCGCGTGGGCAGCCGTTGGAGGCGACGCTCAAACGCTACCTGCACGATAAGCAGCTGCTGCTCCTCCTCGACAACTTTGAGCACGTGCTTCAGGCCGCACCGCTGGTCGCCGATCTGCTGGCCGCTGCAGCACACGTCAAGGTCATCGTGACCAGCCGCGCCGTGCTGCACCTGCGCAGCGAGCACGAGTATCTCGTGCCGCCGCTAGCGCTGCCTGACCCCAAGCAGTTGCCGCCCGTCGAACGGCTCACGCAGTATCACGCCGTGCGGCTGTTTATCGAGCGGGCACAGGCGGTCAAGCCGGACTTCCTGGTGACGAATGCAAATGCGCCTGCGGTGGCAGAAATCTGCGTACGGCTGGACGGGTTGCCGTTGGCCATCGAGTTAGCCGCAGTTCGAATCAAATTGCTTGGACCCGATGCGCTCTTACACCGGTTGAGCCATCGCCTCAAGCTGCTCACGGGTGGTGCTCGGGATCTCCCGGCCCGCCAACAGACCCTGTGGAATACTATCGAGTGGAGCTACAGCTTGCTGAATGACGGCGAACAAGCATTGTTCCGCCGCTTGGCAGTCTTCGTGGGTGGGCGTACACTCGAAGCCATCGAAGCCGTGTGCCATGCCGACGGCGATGTGCCGATTGACCCGTTCGACGGTGTGGCATCACTGCTCGACAAAAGCCTGCTGCGCCAAGCGGACGGGACGGGCGGTGAGTCACGCTTTATCATGCTCGAAACGATCCGGGAATATGCGCTGGAACAATTAGAAACGAGCGGCGAGGCTGAGGCGCTCCGGCAGCGGCATGCTACGTATTTTCTGGCGTTGGCGGAGGCGGCGGAGCCAGCGTTACTAGGGCCCGAGCAGGCAATGTGGTTGGACCGATTGGAGCACGAGCATGCTAACGTGCAAGCAGTGCTAGCGTGGGCTCGCAAAGTCGGGGAAACATCCTTGGGTGTGAAACTGAGTGCAGCATTAGTACGATTCTGGCAAACGCGCGGATACCTGACTGAAGGGCGGTGGTGGTTGGAGACACTGCTGAACGACGCCGGCAGCCTGCCTATGGAGATGCGAGCAAAGGCGCTCAATGATGTGGGATGGCTGGCGATCTGTCAGGGTGATTACACGACGGCTACCCCTGTGATCGAGGAAAGCTTGGCGTTATGGCGCAAGCTGGAGAACAAAAACGGCATCGCGCTTGCGCTCAACAGCCTCGGCAACATCGCCTCTTCTCAAGGTGTGCTCGACCGAGCGCGCATTTGCTACGAGGAAAGCCTCGTGTTGCGCCGGGGAGTGGGCGACACGTATAGCATCGCCGTTTCACTCAACAATCTAGGTAATCTTGCCGGCGATCAAGGCGATTATATGCGAGCAAAAGCGTTTCACGAGGAAAGCCTTGCACTGCGCCGGACGCTTGGCGACACGTACGGCATCGCCGTTTCACTCAATAACCTCGGGCTGATTGCACTGAATCAAGCTAATTATGCGCACGCAAAGACGTTGTTTGAGGAAAGCCTGCTGCTGTTTCAAACCTTGGGCGACAACAACAGTGCTGCGTTTGGGCTTGGCAATCTAGGCTTTGTGGCATTGGATCAAGGTGATGTTGAGCGAGCGTTACCTTTGTTTACACAAAGTCTGGCTGCGTTTTGCGAAGCGCAGGATAAAGAAGGCATACCGTATGGATTGGAGGGGCTGGCGGGCAGTGCTGCGATGCAAGGAAAGGCACGCCGGGCAGCACACTTGTGGGGTGCGGCGGCAGCGCTCCGTGAAGCAACCGGCGCGCCTTTCCCAGATGTGGATCGCGTCAGGTACGAGCGGTTCATAGTGGTGAGCCGTAGTGCGCTGGGCGACGCGGGCTGGCAAGCAGCCTGGGACGAAGGCCGCGCCATGTCACTAGAGCAGGCGATTGCCTACGCGCTCGACGAGACCGAGAGCTAGCCCATCGTTGTCGTCCCGACAACGACACTACGATTTGAGGTCTTGACGGCTGGATTCTCTCTTTGGTATGCTGCAATTGCGTCTAAGGCCGTGTTTAACATTGAATCTGGCTGCCTGACTGTGAATTTGCTGTCATCTTCAGAATACTCTGTCGTTATTTCGGCTCTTGGCCAAAGTTCGTGAATTAAGGATGAGGAGACCGTGGTGCACAGTTGAACAATCACGTCTTTCCTCCAGTGTTGTAAATTACGCTGACGGTCGAGAATCCGGGGACGGGCATTCAACTGGTCGTGCACCGGCGGCCGAAGCGGTGAATGTCCCGCGTTTGAGGACGGTGCGATGGCATATTCCTGGATCGCCCAAGCGGCATGGTTGCCCATGATGATGGGCAAGGGTCCTCCTCCTGATGCGTGGGATGGGTCTTCCGTCGCGACGCGGGTCGGGCAGCAGCCCGGAGAAGGTGTCTTCCTCGCTGCGGACGAGCGCTGCAGTCCGCTGCCAGACCGTGACCGCAGAGCGGAGCGGAGCGGATGACCGCCGAGCACGTGGACGTTCTGATTGTCGGTGCCGGCCTCTCCGGCATCGCCGCCGCGTACTATCTCCAGACCCGCTGCCCGACGCAGCGCTTCGCCATTCTCGAAGGCCGGAGCGCGAGCGGTGGCACCTGGGACCTGTTCCGCTATCCCGGTGTCCGCTCCGACTCCGACATGTACACGCTCGGCTACTCCTTTCGCCCCTGGCGACACACGACCGCCATCGCCGATGGACCATCGATCCTGGCGTATATCCGCGAGACGGCCGAGGCCTTCGGCATTGACCGCACGATCCGCTTCGGCCACCGGGTGCGACGGGCAAGCTGGTCCTCCCCCGACGCGACCTGGACCGTTGAGGTCGAGCGCGGGCCAGACAACGAATGCGTCCAGTTCATCTGCAGCTTCCTGTGGATGTGCAGCGGCTACTACGACTACACCCAGGGGTACACGCCCACGTGGCCGGGTGTCGAGCGCTTCGTCGGCCGGATCGTGCATCCCCAGCAGTGGCCCGCTGACCTGGACTATGCCGGCAAGCAGGTGGTGGTCATCGGCAGCGGTGCTACCGCCATCACGCTGGTCCCAGCACTGGCCGAGCAGGCCGCGCACATCACGATGCTGCAGCACTCCCCGACCTACGTCGTCGCCGTCTGGTGCGGGGCGCGAAAGGGCAGTTCATAACGCTGCTCCAGCGCGCGCTCCTCCCCAAGCAGACGGTCCAGCAGATACGCCCCTTCCAGATCTGCCCGGCTCACGCGACCTCTGGTTGTCCTTGTAGCAGGGAGTCGGCGTCCTATCGTTTGCTCAGGCTTCCGTTTCTGCTGCCGTTTGTACGTCGTCAGTTCTTTCGCCATGAAGACCCACGAGCGGCCAACTTTGTGGCCCAGTATGCCGTCGCGTGCGAGTGCAGCCAGCCGTTGCGGGGTGATGTGGAGCCGTTCAGCAGCATCGGCAGTCAGAAGCGATGGTGCATCCGCGGCCGGTATTGGCCGCTCTTTCCGATCACAAACGCTGCACGTGACCCAGTACGTTTCAATTACCATGGCGGTCCCGCCAATGCGACGCCCGCAGCCGGTGCGATAGGTGGCAGCAAGCCAGTGCGTTTGGCCACCGGGAAAGCGAACGGCGAGTGCCGGCTTCGTGGGCTGCCGACGTGGACGACGGGCTGGAGGTGGAGCAGCCGGTGTTGCGAGCGCCTCAGCATCAGCAAGCACGTCCGGGAGGAGGAGGGGCGTGATTGGGGACAGTCCGAGGTCGGCGGTCACGGGCTGCATGCCTGGCTGACCAGGGACCAGCACCAGGTCAACCATGTCCTCGTCGTCCGATGGCGTCCATTCCTCTGGAACAGGGACGAGTTCAGTAATAGAGCTGGGAAGGTCAAATGTCACAGTGCGTGCCGGTTCTGTGACATTTGAGGATCGGGCTGGCGCCACGACCGGTCGGCCTTGACGTTGCGCGCGCTTGCGTTCCCTCGCACGCTCACGAATCAGCACCGGATCACTGCTGCAGGCCTGGCAATAGCGTGGCAGAGGACCAGGCCGTCGCTCTTCGGTCACGGTCCTGCCTCAGCCCTGACAGGTAAACGTGACCGACCGCACGTGCAGGGTGCGCGTGTAGCTCGACACCGAGATCAGCGGTGATTGCTCGTCAGTGGGCCCATTGGTCATCGCATCGCCTGTCTCATCACGCCGCGCTCCGTATCGTCCTGGGAGCTTCAGCCCGGTATGGTTTCGATCCCATGTACGCTCGTACGCTGCTCTCCTGGCTATCGCCGGCAGCCGCGCTCGCCCTGTGGCAATCACCGCCCGCAGTCCATGTGTGTGTGGGAGCCGCGCTCGCTCACATTTCGCCTCCGCCTCGCGGTACAACCGGCGGGCCATGTCGTACTTCTCCAAAAAGTCATACGTCATTGCCAGGTTGATCGTCGCCAGCACCCATTCCTGTCGCAGTTCAGGGTCGCGTAGCACGGTTGTGAGATTGGCGTCCAGAATTGCCAGCTCCCGTTCGAACAGTGGGCGCGCCGCCTCCGGATCATCAAAATGCCCCATCAGCTTCTCCGCGAACAACCCCAGCGTCCGGGCCTGCGAGCCCTAGCCACGTGATCCTGGCTCTACGCCAATCTGACATTGGTGGCGAATCCCAGCTAGGAGCCATTCTCCGAAAAGTTGGCTAAAAAAGTGGCAGTGCCGGTGTATCATGCGAACTGTTCTCCGCGTTGACCTTTTTCATCAAGGAGGCAGCCATGTCA
>JACDGP010000130.1 GCA_013821605.1 Herpetosiphonaceae bacterium | reverse complement strand
GGCGGCCTGGAGCGTATGTTAGAGTTGATCTGGGAAACTGGCCCGGCGGGCGAAGCCATTATCCAAGATGTCTTCGTCCAGGATGACCATGTGGCGCACCTGTTGCTCTTGCACGGGCTCCATCCGCTGGACCTTGAAACGCGCGTCATAGGGGCGCTCGAAAAGGTTCGGCCCTACCTCAAGACTCACGGCGGCAACGTGGAATTGCTGGACGTCAACGACGGCGTCGTCCGGCTGCGGCTGGAGGGCAGTTGCCACGGTTGCCCCTCGTCCGCCCTCACGCTTAAGTCGGCCATCGAAACCCGCATCTATGATGACGCCCCGGATGTGACTGCTATCGAGGTTGAGGGTGTGGTGGAACAGGCTGCGGCTCCATTGTCGAGCTATATACCTTTGGAACTTGTAGCTGCTGAGCGGAGTTGTCCCCCTACCCTCGAAGGCAGCAGTATAAGGATGACTCAATGAGCGGGCGACAGCCGGCACGGCAACGCACCTCGTTTGCTACCTTGCGCCAATTCACGCGTGAGCGAGTGGTCGAAGAGCGTTGCGAACTCTGCGGTGCCGTCGTCTCCCCCGACCATCAACACATGAGCCTCGTTGAAAGCCAGCGGTTGCTCTGCTGTTGCGATGCCTGCGCGATCCTGCTCAGCAACCAGGGCGGAACGAAATACCACCGCGTTCCTCGCCGCGTTCAATTCCTGCCGGACTTTCGGATGACTGATATCCAGTGGGATAGTTTGCTGATTCCGATTGCGATCGCCTTTTTCTTCCAAAGCACACCGGCCAACCGGGTTGTCGCGCTTTACCCCAGTCCTGCCGGTGCAACCGAATCGTTGCTGAGCCTAGAAGCCTGGTCAGAATTGGTGCAGGACAACCCAGTTCTACAGGAGTTGGAACCGGATGTCGAAGCCCTGCTTGTCAACCGGCTGAACAGTTCGCGCGAATATTTCCGGGTGCCGATCGACGAATGCTACAAGCTCGTTGGCTTGATCCGCATCAATTGGCGGGGCTTCTCCGGGGGCTCAGAAACTTGGGCCGCCATTGATCAGTTCCTTGCAGCTTTGAAGGAGCGCTCCCTCGCGCAAGGCTCGGCATCCCGTGCCTGACCTTCAGTTTCAGATCGATGGTGTTGAGGCTCCGGCGTTTGCGGCGGCGCCGCTGCTCGCTTTCAAGCTGCGTGTCACGAATGCTCTATCCGATGAGCCAATCCATACCGTGGTCCTGCGCTGTCAGGTTCAAATTTCAGCGACACGTCGGCGCTATAGCCCGACAGATCAAGAGCGGCTTTTGGACTTGTTTGGCGAACCCGAGCGCTGGAGCCAGACCCTGCGGACGCTTCTGTGGACGCATGCCAGTGTCGTAGTCCCGTCTTTCACCGGGAGCACAGTCGTTGACCTCCCGGTTCCGTGCACGTATGACTTTAACGTCGCCGCAACCAAGTATTTTTATGCGCTGGAGGAAGGGGAGATACCGCTCTTGTTCCTGTTCAGTGGCACCGTCTTTTATGCTGCCGGTCATGCACCCTTGCAAATTGCCCAAATTTCGTGGGACCGAGAAGCGGCATTTCGGCTACCAGTCAAAGTTTGGCAGGAGATGATGAATCTCTACTATCCCCAGAGTGCCTGGCTGCGCGTCCGGCAAGACGTCTTTGATCAGCTGTACCGCTACAAGCTTCAGCACGGACTGCCGACCTGGGAACAGGCGCTTGAAAGCCTCCTAGCCGGCAAGTCGGAGATATCGGCATGAATCTGGCGCTGATGGAAAAGATTGCCAATGCCGTGCTGTACGAAGGCTATATGCTCTACCCCTACCGCCCGTCGTCGGTCAAGAACCAACAACGCTGGACCTTCGGTGGCATATGCCCTCAGTCGTACAGTCTAGCGCAGGGTGGCACCGAGGCCTGGACCATGCAGACCGAATGCGTCGTGGTGGGCGAGCGGCCGGTGCTTGAGGTGCGTCTCCGCTTTCTGCATCTCATAGACCGCCAGGTTGGCGTTTTAGTGCACCCACAGGAGCAATTAGTACCTGGGGCAGAGCCCGACTTTCGCGTTGTCGACGTGCTCCAGGTCGGTGAGCGGCGCGTCCAAGCATGGCAAGAAGCTACGGAGCGCGAGGCCGGCGTTGGCGAACTGCCATTGACCGAACTTATTAACGCGCGACGGCAGATACCTTTCGCGTTTCCCTACAGCCGTGAACTTGAACCCGTCCGTGATGCGGCTGGTCCAGTTATCGGCGTGATCGTGCGTGAGCAGCAGCCGATCAATGGCATACTTGAGATCGAGGCCGCGCAGACAGGCGATCGGCTCTGGAAGCTCACCGTGCGGATCATGAATCTTACGACCCTCGATCAGGCCGAGATGCAGAGCCGCGACGTGGCGTTGCTACGCTCCTTCATCTCAACTCACACGCTCTTTGGCGTCCAGAGGGGCGAGTTTGTCTCGCTCTTCGATCCGCCCACTGCTTATAGTGAGCTTGTCGCAAGCTGCCAGAATGTCGGCAGTTGGCCCGTCTTGGTTGGTGAACCGGAACAAGCCGATATGCTGCTCGCCTCGCCGATCATTCTCTACGACTATCCTCAGATCGCGCCCGAGAGTCCCGGCGACCTCTTTGATGGTACCGAGATCGACGAGATTCTTACGCTGCGCATCCTCACAATGACTGAGGAGGAGAAACGCGAGATGGGTGCCGTCGACGAGCGCGCCCGCGTGCTGCTTAGCCGCACCGAAGCACTTGCCCGCGAGCAACTTATGAGTTTGCATGGCACCGTTCGGGGTATGCGACCGTTGGGAGACGGCCAATGAATGACTGGGATGCCTGGCTTGAGAATACGCGCCTTGAGGTGATCCGCGTCGGGGAAACGGTGCTAAGGCAGGGCGACCACGTTCGTCTGCGGCCGCGCCATGGCGGAGACATTTTCGATTTGGCACTGGCCGGCCACATTGCGACGATCGAATCGATCGAGCAAGACTTTGAAAATCGTATCTATCTCGCCGTGACCGTGGATGAGGACCCCGGCCGGGATTTCGGTGTGCAACGACAGCCCGGTCACCGCTTCTTTTTTTCGCCGGCCGAGGTCGAGTTGCTCGACTCGGATGATCGGAAGAGGCTATGACGGACCGGCGTGTCCTCGTTGCCGGCATAGGCAATATTTTTCTCGGTGATGACGCCTTCGGCGTAGAAGTGGCGCAACGCCTCCAGCCACACCGCCTGCCGGAAGGTGTCCGCGTGGTAGACTTTGGCATCCGCGGTTACGACCTAGCCTACGCACTGCTGGAGGATTACGATGCCACCATCATGGTCGATGCGATGGCGCGGGGCGGTGAGCCCGGCACACTCTACGTCATTGAGCCATCATTAGACGAGATCGATCAGCCAGAAGTGCTGGCGGTTGAGGCTCACAGCATGCATCCTTTGAAGGTGCTACAGCTCGCCAAGGCATTGGGTGCCCAACCCAGACATCTGTTGGTGCTTGGTTGTGAGCCTGCAACGTTCGGACCGGAGGAAGGGCTAATGGGGCTCAGTCCGCCCGTGGAGCTGGCGGTGGAGCAAGCCATGGTCATGATCGAGTCGCTCGTAGCGCAGATCCTGGCTGAAGGTCGTGCAGTTAGACAAATGGAGCTTGTGCATAAAGGAGATCAACCGGTATGAAACTGCTGTTCATTCTCGGCGGAGGCGTGGCTGTTGTCGTCTTTATTAATGTGCTCCCTGACATTCGCCGGTATATGCGCATGCGGATGATGTAAGGCCGTAGGCGATGCATGAACTGTCGATTGCGTCCTATCTATTGGAGTCTGTTGAAGCGCAGGCCCAAGAACTGGGAGCGCAGCGCGTACTGGCGATCAACCTGGTAGCCGGCGAGCGCGCGGGCATTGTAGATGACGCCCTACAGTTCAGCTTCGACCTTCTAACGCCCGAAACACTGGCGGAGGGCGCACACATCAACGTACGCCGCACGTTCATGCGCTTCCACTGTGCGCCATGCGACTGTGAGTACTCGCCAAAAGTTGGCAACTTCAGCTGTCCGGACTGTGGTGCTGTTGGTCAACTAACAGCCGACGGTACCGAACTCCTGATTGAGAGCATCGAGATCGAAACATGAGCGTTCAACACGTCAAAATCGTCAAAAACGTGCTGGCCGGCAACGACCAGACCGCCGAGCGCAACCGTGCGCGCTTCAACGCGGCAGGTGTGCTTGCAGTCAACGTGATCGCTGCGCCCGGTGCCGGCAAGACCAGCCTCATCGTCAAGACGATGGCAGCGCTCGGTGCTCGTGCCCGCGTTGGCGTCATCGAGGGCGATATCGCTGGCAGTATCGATACCGAAAAGGTGCTTGCGGCCGGTGCCTGCGATGCCGTCCAGATCAACACGGGCGGCAACTGCCACCTGGAAGCCGGTATGGTCCAGCGCGCCCTGGACGATCTCGATCTCGACCGGCTTGACATCGTCTTCGTTGAGAACGTCGGCAACCTCGTGTGCCCAACGCATTGGGCGCTCGGCGAGCAGCTCAAGCTATGCTTGCCGAGCACCGCCGAGGGCCACGACAAGCCAATCAAGTACCCCGAGATCTTTGCCGTCAGCGATGTGATCGTGCTGAATAAGATTGATCTGAGCGAGTTGGTCGATTTCGACCGCGACTTCTTTTATAAGGCGGTCCGTGCGCTCAACTCGCACGCGCCGATTTTTGAAATCTCTTGTCGTACCGGTGCCGGCCTATCTGCCTGGGCCGACTGGTTGCTCAACCAGCATCCGCACTTGGACACCAAGACAGAACGGCTGCACCATCTAAGCGGTGCGCCAGGAATGTGAAACGCACTCTCATAGGAGGAAAGACCATGGAAGATAAGCAGGCCGTCACCACCCCCGCACATGAGCCTGGGACCAACAAGGGCGAAGAACTCATCGGTAATAGAGGTAAAGAGCCCGGCCGTGAGGATACCGGCACGAACGAGACAGGTCGTCCTATGGGGACAAGGACGGCCCGCGATTCTACGAGCATCAATCCCCACGATCCCATCGACCCCGCGAGTCCGGATATGCCACCGGCCTGATAGCTGTTGCACGATTTTGAGCGAACATACGCATGCATGAACGTCGTCGCATCACAATCCAGGGTATTGTCCAGGGCGTAGGCTTCCGGCCCTTCGTCTATGGACAGGCCCTGCGCTCTGGCTTGGCCGGTTTTGTCTTGAACGACAGCAGCGGAGTGACCATCGAGGTCGAGGGCGAACAGGGCCTCCTAGAGGCGTTCCAGTGTGCCTTGCACGAGCTGGCACCGCCCCTGGCGCGTGTCGATAGCATTGCCGCTGAGGTGGTACCGCCGCGTGGCGAGACTGCCTTCGTGATCGCCCATAGTCAATCTGGGAGCACGCGCGGTGCCCTGATTTCGCCCGACACCGCCACCTGCGACGATTGCCTGCGCGAGCTGTTCGACCCCGCCGACCGGCGCTACGGCTACCCCTTTATTAACTGCACCAACTGTGGGCCACGCTTCACCATCGTCCAGGACGTGCCCTACGACCGTGCCAAGACCACGATGCGGCTCTTCCCGATGTGCCCAGCCTGTCAGGCCGAGTACGAGGACCCCCTGGACCGGCGCTTTCATGCCCAGCCCAACGCCTGTCCGGTCTGTGGCCCCCGAGTGCGCCTGCTTGACTGCGCCGGTCATGAACAGCTCCATGCCGATCCGATCGCGGCTGCGAGCCGGCAACTCGCTGGGGGCGCGATATTGGCGATCAAGGGCCTAGGTGGCTATCATCTGGCCTGCGACGCCCTCAATACTGAGGCGGTAGCCCGCCTACGCCGGCGCAAGCAGCGCGAAGCGAAACCCTTTGCCGTGATGGCCCCCGATCTGGAAACCGTCCGCCGGTTTTGTGATGTCAGTAACGCCGAGGCAGAATTGCTCACATCGCGCCGCCGACCCATTGTACTCCTGCGCCGCCGACCCGAGGGCTGTCTCGCACCGGGCGTTGCTTCCGGCTATCACACCCTGGGCGTCATGCTGCCCTATACGCCGCTCCACCATCTCTTGCTGCACGCCTTCGCCACGGCCATCGAACCGGGTCGTTCTCCGCTGCTCGTGATGACCAGTGGCAACCTCAGCGACGAGCCCATCGCCTACCGTGACGACGATGCGGTACAGTGCCTCACGTCGATCTCCGACGGGCTGTTGGTGCATGAGCGCGCTATCCATATGCGCTGCGATGATTCTGTGGTGCGCGTCGCTGGAGGCGGTGAGCAATGGTTCCGCCGCTCGCGTGGCGCGGCTCCCGAGCCACTCCAGTTGTCTTTTGATTGCCCGGTGCCGCTCCTCGCCTGCGGCGGTCACCTCAAAAACACCTTTTGCCTAGGTAAGGGACGCCAGGCCTTTGTTAGCCATCATATCGGCGACCTCGAGAATCTGGAAACGCTGCGTTCCTTCCGCGAAGGGATTGAGCACTTCCGGCGCTTGTTCGATATCGAGCCTGTGGCAGTAGCCTACGACCTGCACCCCGACTATCTTGCGACGAAATATGCCCTTGACCTTGAGCTGCCCCAGCTGATTGGTGTGCAGCACCACCATGCGCACATTGCCAGTGTGCTGGCCGAGCACGGCCTAACCGGCCCTGTCATCGGTGTAGCAGCCGATGGGACCGGTTACGGCACCGATGGTGCAGTCTGGGGCTGTGAGATTATGGTCGCCGACCTGCTCCAGTTTGAGCGTATGGCCCATCTGCGCTATGTTCCGCTCCCCGGCGGTGAGCAGGCAGTTCGCCAGCCCTGGCGCATGGCCGCCGTCTATCTGGACCAAGCCTACGGCAGCGCCTTTCTCGATCTGCCGGTCCCGTTCGTTTGCAACCTCGATCGGCGCCGCTGGAAAACATTGGATCAGATGATCGCCCGCCGCCTGAATGCTCCCCCGGCCTCCAGCCTCGGCCGGCTCTTCGACGCCGTCGCTGCTCTGCTTGGCATCCGGAACGAAGCGCTCTATGAGGGCCAGGCCGCCATTGAGCTGGAGATTATCGCTCAGCCCTCCGACCACAGCTATCCCTTCGCGCTCGACTCGGAGTCGCCTGCTCTACTGGATGTAGCGCCGCTCATCCGAGGCATCGTTGATGACCTTCAGTGGGGTGTACCCCTGCCAGAGATTGCAGGCCGCTTCCACAGGTCCGTCGCCGAACTTCTGGCATCGGCCTGCTTACAGGTGCGCGAACGAACAGGCCTCCGCGCTGTGGCTCTCAGCGGCGGCGTATTCCAAAACCGGCTTTTGCTCGAACAGCTGCTGGGGCGTCTTGAGGAGCTTGGTTTTCAGGTCTACCTCAACCGGCGCGTACCGCCCAACGACGGCGGCCTCTCCTTCGGTCAGCTGGCGATTGCCGCAGCTCGACTCCGTGCCATATGAAACCGCTTGATTCCCTACCTAGGAGGAAGTTATGTGTTTAGGTATTCCCGGCCAGATTATTGAGATCGTGGACGACATTAATCACATTGCCAAAGTGGAGGTCTCGGGCGTGCGCCGCAACGTCAACATCGGGGTCGTACGTGATGAGGGCATCGCGCCCGGTGACTGGGTGCTCATTCATGTGGGCTTCGCCATGAGTAAGCTCGATGAGCATGAAGCCGCAGAAACGCTGAAGCTCCTCTACGGCATGGATGCCGCGTACACCGACGAACTAAACATGCTCTATGGCAGTGAGATCGAGTGACAGCCATGCGAGCTACAACAACGACGGAGACGGATCTACAGGCGCTTATGCAGGCCCGCTTCGACCGCACGATTGCGGTTGCGGAGGCTTTCTTTGCTAGGGAAGACGAGCGCATCGCGCAAGCCTGCTGGGCTATGGCGCGGCGCTTCCATCGCGGTGGCCGGCTGTTGGCCTGTGGTAATGGTGGTTGCGCGACCGATGCACAGCATGTCGCTGTGGAGTTTGTGCACCCCGTTATTGTTGGCAAGCGCGCACTTCCCGCACTGGCACTGACCAACGATAGTGCTCTTATCAGCGCACTCAGCACAGGCGGCTCATCTGGCGTCGCCTTCGCCCGCCAGTTCTCCGTCCTGGCCGCCCCCCAGGATATCGCCATGGGCTTTTCGCCCGATGGCCATTGCCCGAATGTGTTAGAGGCACTCTGGGTTGCTGGGAGTAAGGGCCTGCTAACATTAGCCCTTGTCGGTGCTGATGGCGGCCCGATGGCTACGGCCGGTTTTGACTTCTGCTTTGTCGTGCCGGACACTGATCCGTTCGTCGTCCAGGAAACACATGAGACGCTCTATCACGTCCTCTGGGAACTGGTGCACGTCTTCTTTGAGCACGAGGGGCTGTTAACATGAACGAGCGCGAGCCATATCCCAGAGATTCCAATGCGGGTGTGCTGGTGGCGGCTGCGAGTTGCACGCTCGATAGCGACGGTCATTGCATTACCTGCTCCGATGAGGCGCTACCTGCGCGCGTGCTACAGGTCGACGAGGCCACAGGCCTTGCTATCGTCGCCATCGACGGTGCTACTACCGAGGTAGATATTAGCTTGGTTGATGCCGTCCAAGTGGGCCAACTCCTGCTGGTGCACGGTGGCGTCGCGATCAGCACACCCGAGGCGGAGCAATGACCGGCCAGGAGGGCTCCGAGTATGATCGCCTCTTTTATCCCTTTCTCTTCGCTGGGGGTAACGCCAGTGCTGAGGAGGTGCTTGCACAGGTTCGGCACTCGACCCGTGAAAAATGCCGTACGGTGGTTGCCCTCCGGCGTCAAACCCTCGAGCAGTACGGTGACATCATGGTAGCCGCTGCGACGGCGATGGCCAGCGCCATCCGCTCCGGTGCGACCCTGTTCGCCTTTGGTAACGGTGGCAGCACCACCGATGCCCAGGATCTGGTGGTCGACCTCATGAACCCTCCATTGCCTGACTGCCGGCCCGTGCCGGCGCTCGCCCTCACCAATGACATTGCAGTCGTCACTGCGGTAGCGAATGATGTCGGCTTCGACAACGTCTTTTCCCGCCAGTTGATCGCCTTTGCTCATCCGGGCGATATTGCCGTCGGCATCTCGACCAGTGGCAATTCAAACAACGTTCTCGTCGCCTTTGAGCAGGCGAAGAAGCAAGGCTTGCTGACGGTCGGACTGGCTGGCTATGACGGCGGTAAGATGGCGCACTCTCGCACCGTCGACTTCTGTATCACGGCACCGAGCGCCGATGTGCCTCGTATTCAGGAGGCCCAGGCGACTGCCTACCATGCTCTGCTTGAAGCTATCTTTACTCTGCTACGTGCCGAGCATACCATACTGACTAAGGAGCAGCACCCATGAAATATGTGGATGAATATCGTGATCCCGCGCTGGCGCAGCGCATTTCCGCAGAAATTGGCAAGCTCAGCGCCGGCCGCCCGCTGAAGATGATGGAAGTCTGCGGTGGCCATACCCATACCATCTACAAGCACGGTATCGAAGATGTGTTGCCGCCCAACATCGACCTGATCCACGGGCCGGGCTGTCCCGTCTGCGTGCTCCCAATGGGTCGTGTCGACGATGCTATCGCTATCGCTCGCACCGAGGGCGTGATCTTCACAACCTTCGGTGATATGATGCGTGTGCCCGGCTCTAACGGCAGCCTCCTCGATGCCAAGGCGGCCGGAGCTGATGTCCGTTTCGTCTACTCCCCGCTCGATGCCCTCAAGCTGGCTCGTCAAAACCCGAGTCGTGAGGTGGTTTTCTTCGCTATCGGCTTCGAAACGACTGCTCCCTCCACCGCCATCACCCTTTTGCGCGCCCAGGCCGAAGGTATTCGTAACTTCTCGGTCTTCTGCAATCACGTGACCATCATCCCGGCCCTCAAGGCGATCCTCGACTCCCCCGACCTCCGCCTTGACGGCTTCGTTGGCCCGGGCCATGTCAGCATGGTCATTGGCATGCGCCCCTATACCTTTATCACCCGCGACCATCACAAGCCGATCGTCATCGCCGGCTTTGAGCCGCTTGATATCATCCAGTCCGTTTATATGATCGTGCAACAAATCAGCGAGGGCCGTGCCGAAGTAGAGAACCAGTACGCCCGCGTGGTGCGCCCCGAAGGCAATGTCAAGGCACTGGAGGCCATGGCGCGCACCATGGAACTGCGCCCCTATTTCGAATGGCGCGGCCTCGGCTTCATTACCCACAGCGCGCTCAAGCTGCGACGCGAATATGCACTCTGGGATGCCGAGCTGCGCTTCGAGGTTCCCGGCATCCGCGTGGCCGACCCTAAGGCCTGCCAGTGCGGCGAGGTGCTCAAGGGTGTCATCAAGCCTTGGGAATGCAAAGTCTTCGGCACCGCCTGCACCCCCGAAACACCAATTGGGACGTGCATGGTTTCCTCTGAAGGTGCCTGCGCCGCCTACTACAACTATGGTCGCTTCTCAATGGCGGCCGAGCGCGCCCATTTGCCGACGATCAACCTCCAACCTGCGACACAAGCCCAGCACTGAAGTGCAATGAAGATGAGGAGCAAACAGCACGATGAGCACTGACACACGTATCGGCGAGGTGCTGTCGAAGATCGAGCGGGTGCGCCAGACACGGCGCCACAAATTCTACCTGCGCGATGAGCATATTACCCTGAGCCACGGCAGCGGTGGCAAAGCCACCCATAACTTGATCGAAGGCGTCTTCGGTCCCGCCTTCTCCAACCCGTTACTTGATCGGATGGACGATGCCGCCTCCTTCACCGTCGCCGGGACCGAGGCCCGGCTTGCCTTCACAACCGATACCTATGTTGTCAGCCCGCTCTTCTTCCCGGGTGGTGACATCGGCAAGCTTGCCGTCCACGGTACCATCAACGACCTCGCTATGGCCGGTGCGCAGCCCTTGTATCTTTCGGCCGGCTTCATCCTCGAAGAGGGGTTCCCAATCGCCGATTTGCGCCGGATTGTGACCTCAATGGCTAGTGCCGCAGCCGATGCCGGAGTGATGATCGTCACCGGCGACACCAAAGTCGTCGAGCGTGGCAAAGCCGACGGTTTGTTCATTAATACAGCCGGCATTGGCCAGATCCAGAGCTTTGGACCTCTGGGCCAAGCTCATGCCCAGCCCGGTGACAAGGTCTTGCTGAGCGGTCCGGTGGGTGACCACGGCATTGCAATCTTGCTCGCACGCGAGGCACTCGACATTGAGACCGATACGGAAAGCGATACTGCCCCCCTCTATGGGCTGGTAGCGGCCTTGCTCGGCGCGGCAGGTCAGGGCGTTCATTGTCTCAAGGATCCGACCCGCGGCGGTGTAGCGACCTTGCTGAATGAGGTCGCGTTGGCTTCGGAGGTCTCGATTGCGCTCGATGAGCATACGATTCCCGTGCATGCTGCCGTGCGCGGTGCCTGCGAGCTCCTCGGCCTTGACCCGCTCACGATTGCCAATGAAGGCAAATTGGTAGCCATCGTTGCTCCCGAGGTTGCGGAACAAGCACTCCTCGCCTTGCGGGCTCACCCACTCGGTCGCGAGGCTGAGCTCATTGGCGAGGTGCGCGCAGAGCCGGCTGGCATGGTGTTTCTGCGGACCGATATCGGCGGTACTCGCGTCCTAGATATGTTGGTCGGCGACCCACTGCCTCGCATCTGCTAATTGGCTCAACCAACCGCTGTACTAAATATGCAGCTGCGCGAGCATTACATATGCTCAGGCTCTGCTACAGTTAATGCTCCCACGGTATTACCTGTGTTCAATGTCCCAGCTGGCTCGAAGAGCAGTACCTGCACCTCTTCATCAGCGACCGGCCGGTGCTCGATGCCACGGGGCACAACCAACAGTTCACCTTCCTCAAGCCACACCTGCCGGTCACGGAACTCCATACGCAAGCGGCCCTGTATGACCAAAAATAGCTCGTCTCCATCGTCATGATGGTGCCAAACGAAAGGACCGTGTAACTTTGCGAGCTTAACCTGCTGGCCATTGAGTTCGGCCACAATTTTGGGGCTCCAGTGTTCGTTGAAGAGGCTGAATTTGTGGGCAACGTTCACTTTCTCGATCATGCTCTGCTCTTTCCTGTGCTAGCTATACGTCTACCGTGAGCAGCATCCGCTCCTTGCACGCTATAGCGCTAATGCGTGCTGACCCCCTCGTCGACTGCCGATACTGAGAATACTCCCAGCACTACCGATACTGAGAATGCTACCTGCGCTTCCAATACTAAGAATACTGCCGGCACTCCCGATGCTGAGAATGCTGCCGGCGCTACCAACACTCAGAATACTGCCGGCACTCGCTACGCTGAGAATGCTCAGCAAGCTGCCGATACTGAGTGCACTGCCCCACGCAGGTAGCCGCGAATTCGCATCGCGTAGCCATTGACCAACGCGGGTGTTGGGCTTGTCAAGTTCATTTTGCATGACGGCTCCTGTTGCTCGTCGCCTCGCCCGCCATGCCCCAAGGGAGTGGCGGGCGAGGCCACAGCATATCAATCACTTACCAGGCATAGGCCTCGGGGGCCTGACCGCCGGGTCCCGGGAAGAGCTCATCAAGCTTCGCCAATTGCTCCTCCGAGAGGTTGATCTCAAGCGCACGCAAAGATCCCTGCAGTTGCTCTTGTGTCCGTGGCCCAATAATCGGCGCAGTAACCACCGGATTATGCAAGAGCCAGGCGAGTGCCACATCTGCCGGTTGTTCTCCAATTTCGCGACAAAAAGCTTCGTAGGCTTCCAACTGGGGACGGTGCTTCTCGATGTTCTTTTGCATATCTTCAGAAGCGCGCCGTCCTGCTGCCACCTTTTGAAGTACACCACCCAACAGCCCACCGCCTAATGGACTCCAGGGAATAACACCTAAACCAAAGGCACGACAGGCTGGCAAGACTTCCAGTTCGATCATGCGGGCGTTCAGGTTGTACAAACTTTGCTCCGCAACCAGCCCCATGAAGTGACGCTGTTGTGCCAGACAATTGGCCTCAGCAATGTTCCAGCCGGCAAAATTACTGCTGCCAACATAGATTACCTTGCCCTCGCGCACGAGTTGCTCCATCGCCTGCCAAATCTCCTCCCAGGGTGTCTCCCGATCAACGTGGTGCATCTGGTACAGGTCGATGTGGTCGGTTTGGAGCCGCCGCAAACTTTCCTCGCAGGCCTGCCGAATATGGTAAGCCGACAATTTGCTCTGGTTAGGCCAATCGCCCATCGGACTATAGACTTTCGTTGCGAGCACGACGCGCTCACGCCGGCCGTTGCCTTGTGCCAGCCACCGTCCAACAATTTGCTCGGTCACGCCTTCGCCTGTTTTCCAGCCATAAACGTTGGCCGTATCGAAAAAGTTGATGCCCAGTTCCAGCGCCTGGTCCATAATCGCGAAGCTATCAGCCTCGCTGGTTTCGGGGCCGAAGTTCATCGTGCCGAGACATAAAGGACTGACGCGCAACCCAGTGCGTCCAAGATGCCGATAATTCATAGTTTCTTCCCTCCTCGATATTGGGGAATGACTTGCAATGTTTGTTCCTTGAATGAGGTTGAGCAAGGCTAACTACTCCGGCGGCTAATTGACATCAACCTAGCGATACCTTAGGATGTTTAGCCTGAAGGCGGAGCTTAATCATGATCCAAAAACATCAACTCTCCCGTAGCACACCCGAGGCGCAGGGGATTGCAACACCGGCCATTCGTGCGTTTGTTGACGCAGCGGAGCAGAGCATTCATGAACTCCACAGCTTCATGCTGCTGCGTCATGGTCAGGTCATTGCCGAAGGCTGGTGGTCACCCTATGGACCGGAACTCCCGCACATGCTGTTCTCTTTGAGCAAAAGCTTTACTTCGACCGGCATCGGCCTGGTCGTGGAGGCAGGTCTGCTCTCGTTGGACCAATCAGTGGTGTCCCTATTCCCCGAAGATGTGCCCTCTGAAGTCAGCCCCCATCTGGCGGCCATGCAGGTTCGCCATTTACTGTCGATGTCCACGGGTCATGCCGAGGATACCACGGGCTATCTTCGTGCTCAGCAGGATGGGAACTGGGTGAAAGCTTTCCTCGCACAGCCGGTCGAGTATGAGCCAGGGACGCACTTTCTGTATAACAGCGGTGCGACCTTTATGCTGTCGGCGCTCGTGCAGCGCTTAACCGGCCAGACGCTGCTGGAATACCTGCGACCCCGCCTGCTTGAAGCACTCGGCATCGAAGACGCGACGTGGGAGACGAACCCGCAAGGCATTAATACCGGTGGTTGGGGTATGGCGATCAAGACCGAAGATATTGCTAGCTTTGGTCAACTGTATTTGCAAAAGGGGCTGTGGGAGGGCGAACGCATCCTACCGGAAGCATGGGTAACGGCGGCCACTGCCGCGCAGGTTCCTAATGGCAACGATCCGAATAGTGATTGGGCCCAAGGCTACGGGTACCAGTTTTGGCGTTGCCGTCACGGGGCCTACCGCGGTGATGGAGCATTCGGCCAGTATTGCGTGGTCATGCCTGAGCAGGATGCTGTGCTAGCTATAACCAGCGGCGTCGAAAACATGCAGGCGGTGCTCAACCTGGTATGGGAGCATCTATTGCCGGCGATGCAACCTGCGCAACTAGCGCCAAACCCATCCGCACAGGAAGAACTTACGCATAATCTGGCGAACCTGGAACTGCGCCCCCCGGAAGGACAGCGCTCGTCACCGATAGCGACACAGGTGTCGGGGAAGCAGTACATCTTCGAAGCAAACGAGTTGCAGGTTGACGTGCTTTCCTGTGATTTCAAAAGCAGCCGCTTGACCATCGAAAATGAGCATGGCGAGCATCGGATTGCCTACAGCAGCAGTAACTGGATCGAAGGAAAAACAAGTCTCCGAACGGGCATTCACGAACGAGTAGCTGCGGCCGGTGCTTGGACAAACGATCACACGTGGGTCCTTAAGCTCTACTTTTATGAAACCCCGTTCTGCATCACGATTACCTGTCGTTTCGTAGGGGACAGGCTGATTGTGAATTGGCAAGCGAACGTTGGGTTCGGCTCGACTCAGCATCCAGAGTTTGAAGGACGAAGTACTCAGACTTGATGATTAAGAGGCGTATCTGCTGCGATACTCAAGATGGGCCCGATCTAAACAAGATCGGGCCCGTCTTGGCACATTTGGCTAGCGCCGGCGGCCCATGATGCGCAGCAACAGCAGGAACAAGTTGACGAAGTCGAGATACAGCGTCAATGCGCCCAGGATCACCATTTTACGGAAGGTCGACGTGTCACGACCGTCAATGGTGGCACTGAGGCGCTTGAGCTTCTGTGTATCATAGGCGGTCAGGCCGATAAAGATCGCGACACCAATATAGGTGACGATCCAGTACAACACCGTGCTGTGCAGGAAGATGTTGACCACGGAGGCCAGCAAAAAGCCGATCAAAGCCATGATCAGCAGGCTGCCCATCTTCGTCAGGTCGCGCTTGGTAGTGTAACCGTAAATGCTCATAGCACCAAAGGTCGCGGCGGTTACGAAAAAGGTTGAGGCAATCGAGCCGGCGGTATAAGCCAAAAAGATGACCGATAGTGTAAGCCCGTTAAGTACGGCATAGGCTAAAAAGGCAGCCGTCGCGATGCCAACCGACATACGCCGGATCGTCCAGCTAAGCCCAATCACCACCGCTAGTTCGGCAAAAATGAGTCCAAACATGATGCCACTATTTTGGAGCAGCACCGTTTCCAAAAACCCCGAGTCATAGGCCCACAGGGCGACCAACCCGGTCACACCTAAGCCCCCGGCCATCCAGGCATATACCTGCTGGAGCAAGGTCCGGTCTCGAAGTTCGGCCTGACTGATGGTTGTAGATTGATACATTGTCCGATACCCCTAAAGTTTCTGTTCAATCATAGTGTAGCGCGTAGCGTATGCACTAGCAACGCTCCTCGCTGCTCCACTTGAATCGTCCACTGGTAACTACGAAGTACGCTGGTGCTTGGATCCGCTGCTAGCTGAATGACGTCGTGAGCACTACTGCTGGTCACGGTCCGGGGGACGCTCGACGCGGCTCCGGCGGGTCGAACGCCAGTCGAACTGCGGTGTGCTGTTCGGAGTATTTGTTCGTGCGGGTGGCGATGGCACAGACGTGGTCTGTGGCTGGCTTGGATCACCTGGCTTGCGCTGGAGCGTAGCACGGAGCCGGACGCGTTCATTGGCCAGGGCTGGAGACCGCTGTCGACGGTGGGCCAGCCATGCTCTGAGACCGTTCGGAGGTGGTAGCAGCAAGCGGCGCACCGCGATATCGAGCGGCCACAGCAAGATGGCCAGCCATAACAAGGGCCAGGTG
>JACDGP010000129.1 GCA_013821605.1 Herpetosiphonaceae bacterium | reverse complement strand
CACAAGACGAGCCTCTTCGCAGCGCGAGGCTGGTAAGGGCCCGGGAAGATGACCCGGTAGGACAGGCGGACGGTGTACGGCGTGTGAGCGCCAAGCCGAACCGTACTGAGGCCCGAGGGCTTGCTTGGTCAGTCAATTCCTTAGCAGTGGTTGTCCAAAGTGCTACGATCGTTTTGCTCGTTTGCTTGTGAATTTGGATCGTGCATCCAAACGAAAATCTCATAGCTGTGTACTGAGCGCGCTGGGTCCACCCCGTCCCATCCCGAACCGGGTCGTGCAACGGCGTAGCGCCAAGGGTACTGGGGGGATGACCCTCTGGGAGACGAGGTCGATGCAGCTATGAGTTTTCATTACCGCGGCGTGGAGCAGTGGCAGCTCGTCGGGCTCATAACCCGAAGGTCGATGGTTCGAATCCATCCGCCGCAACCATGCAAAAGAGGAGCAGGTTTTATACCTGCTCCTCTTTCTTTATTGCCCTATGTTGTGTTTTATAATCGCGTCGTCGGGCCGGTCGTAGGAGTATCGTCATGATGCTGACTGCTCACTGGCGTGGACGACGGGGTTGATGGTGTTTGGGTCGGCGGTGTAGGCTGGCTCTGCTGACCACCGATCTGTTGCACCTTGTCGCTAACCTGCTCAACCACTGCCGTCGCCTTTTGCTGGATTTCACCCAGGTTTTGCTGCAGCTGTTGGCCAAAGTTCGTCGCTGTGGAGTTATCGCTCGGGATCGCGACCCACAAGAGCAGGTAGATCCAGGGGCTAATGCCGGCGAACAGCGTCAATAGCACGAAGGCAACGCGCACCAGTGTAGGATCAACATTAAACTGCTTCGCGATCCCTCCGCATACACCGGCAATGATACGGTCGGTCGAACTTCTCGACAGGCGTCCTGATGGGTTCATTGTATACTCCTTAATAAGATTCGTCTGCAGTTCTGACGTCTTGGACGGCTCAAAAGTTGCATAATGACGTTCCACTATTTGCTTGTCAGAGGACCCATGCAAGTGTTGTACCGCAAAGTTAAGCAGTCATGACAGTGATGCCCGATCAACACGCCGCTAAACGGGCGGCGGCGTTGGGCTCGGTAGCCTCCGGCATCGTCCTAACAGTATTAAAACTCGTGGTCGGCTTCACTACCGGCAGTCTATCGATTCTTTCTGAAGCCGCCCATTCATCGCTCGATCTGCTGGCAGCGGCGCTAACCTTTGTCGTCGTCCGTGTTGCAGACCTGCCTCCGGACGATAACCACCCCTACGGCCATGCCCGTGCCGAAAATCTCGGTGCACTCGCTGAAACAACCCTACTCATTGTTACAGCCGGCTGGGTACTCTGGAAGGCCTATCAGCACATCTTTATCACCCCCGAAGTACCAGAAATTACCGTCTGGTCCTTTGTGATTATGTTCGTGTCGCTGATCATTGATTGGCGACGCTCACGTTCACTCCGCAAAGCCGCCGATGACTACCAGAGCCAGGCGCTCGCAGCCGATGCTGCACATTTTGCCAACGACATGGTGGGAACCGTACTGGTCATCGTGGGCTTAGCGATCACCGCGCTGGCGCGCTTTGTTCCCGGTATACCCCATTGGCTCACCCAACGTGCCGATGCCTTCGCGGCCGTTGGCGTGGCGCTGGTGGCGCTGTATGTGTCGTGGGGTCTGGGTCTACGAGCGGTACAGGCTTTAATGGATGATGTGCCCGGCAAGTTGAATGAACAGTTGGAAGAGGCGGTGGGAGCGATCCCAGGCGTCATCACCGGTAGCCCACGGGTACGTACCCGCTTTGTCGGCAATCAAGCCTATGTCGATGTGAGTGCACAGGTCCCGCGCTCTCAGACCCTGGAAGAAGCTCATCACACTACTGAAGGCGTCGAAGCAACAGTGCGTAGTCAGCTAGCGGGCGCTGATGTCGTTGTCCACGTTGAGCCGACCCGTTCAGAAGGCGAGCCTTATACTACCAGCGTCTATGCTGCAGCACACCAGTTGGGCTTACACGTCCATAATGTGGATATTTTTCTGCTCCAGGATGGCATGCGTGTCGATGTTGATCTCGAAGTGCCGGCCTCGCTGCCACTGGCCGAAGCACATCGTTATTCGGAGGAATTTGATGCGGCCGTCCGCGTTGAACTACCGCCATCGACCACTGTCGCCGTGCATCTTGAACCGCGACGTGATCTTGTGCAACCGGCGGTCCGCTATCCGCAGGCCCAGGAACAGGTACGCGCCGCGCTGGAACAAAGTCCGTCCGAAATCCGAGTCTATGATGTCGAAGCCTTCCTGACCGATGGTGGCGTTGTTGTTACCTTACGCTGTGGTTTTCCCGCTGCCATGCCTCTGCTACAGGTGCATACAACGATGGCACGCCTCGAACGCCAGGTTCGGCGTGCTGTGCCCGACATGCTCCGGGTTCAGATCGACCCCGAGCCGGCTCCGTAAACCTTGTTGGTAGATACACCGTAGCGCAAAATTGCGTGATCCACTGTGCTGGTTGGTATGGTATGCTGGTTATTACGGCACAACTTCCGCCGTACCGGTGCAGCAGGCTGGAGGGGCCATGAATGAATCATTGCTGGTCATGTGTTGGTTCATGCTGGGGTTTATTGTGAGTGCAGTGGCCGAGCGTTACTTTGATGTTGACTTACCACACTTGTTCTAACACATCGGCTTGATCATAAACGAGGCCGTATGCTCATCGCAGCATGCGGCCTCTCAATTCCTGCGGTGGGATTGCTATACGGCTGATCGGTGCTGCAAGGCCCGGTAGACCTGAGCCCATTCTTCGAGGGTCAGAGTTTCAGCACGGCGATCAGGATCAATATCGACCCCTTTCAGTAGTTCGATGGCCTCGGTTTTGGCTAGCGGCGTGCCAAAGCTGGCCAGCCCAATCGAGAGGGCATTGCCCAACTTCTTACGGGCCTGGAGAAAGCCGGCCTTGATCACCCGAAAGAAGGCATCGACATCGTCAACCTCGACCGCCAGCTGCGGGCGACGGTGGAGCCGCAGCACGGCCGAGTCGACCTTTGGCACTGGTAGAAAGGCAGCAGCTGGCACCCACCTCACGATCTCCGGAACCGTATACAGCTGCACCGAATGCGCGAGCACACTCATATGCGGTGGTCGGGCCACGATACGCTCGGCCACCTCGCGTTGGACCATCACTACTGCAAGTGCCGGTGGTAGTGCCGCTTCCAGAAAGTGTCGCAAGATCGCCGAGGTAATTTGGTAGGGGAGGTTCGCTACCAGTTTGTAGTGTCCCGCCGCGCCCACAACCTCGGCAGGTTCGATGCGCAGCACGTCGCTTTGGACGACCCGCAGATGTGGTACCTCAATGGCTTCGGTTAAGCGCGTGGCCAGCCGCCGGTCAAACTCGATGGCGATCACCTGCCCGGCTCGTTGTACCAGTTCATATGTTAGGACACCCAGCCCCGGACCAACTTCGATCACGGTATCGGTCGGCTGCAGATCGGCTGCATCAACCACCGCTTGCAATGCCTCAGCATCGATCAAGAAGTTTTGACCAAGCTCTTTACTTGGCCGAACGCCGAGCGTGTTGAGCGCCGCTTGGATGCGACCGGGCTGTAGGTATGGATTGGTGGTCATTTAGTTGCCCGGGAAGGCGAAGGATTGCCATGGATTGCGGCAGGGCGCGCCGAAGCAATAGGCCACCCGGCGGGCCGTTAGGTCGAAAACGCCGGCCCATAACGTCGCACCAAACTCGCGATGGCAACATACGTCAGCTGCATGGTCACTGATCATGGCTTGCGTAACCTGCCATGGATCGCCTGTGTGCTCCTTGATACGTTCGAGAGCCACCTTACGTCGCTCTGAGCCGGCCGTCGGTCGAGAACCTTCCCATGGTCGTAGCTCGGTTGCTGTATAGTGATTGGTAACCGCCAGAACCTCCAGAGCCGTCCGCCGCACGACGGGTCGCCCAGGGTAACACTCCAGGCCAATCAAGTTGCCTTGAGCATCAGCCAGCGTGTAATTAAAGGATGCCAGGTGCGGCACCGCTTGTATCAAGTCAGCAGCCTCGTTTGCCGTTCGGCATTGCTGCAGCACTACTCGCGGCAGTAAATGGTAGGGCACTCCTGGCGCAAGCTGTGCTGGCCGGTCGGTCATCACCTTATGCAAGGCGATGAACAAGCCTGCTTCGTTAACACCATCATAGCGCCCACCGATCAAGCCACCGTTCATCCCCAGGTGGGCTAGCCCTTCGGTTGGCGTCGTCTCGAGCAGATGGCGTGTGGGCATGCGGGTATAAAAGTCATAGGTTCGACCGGCCAGTATATGACCATCTGGTGCCCGCCAGGCTACGGCCGAGCAACCCTGGGGCATCGAGCCCGCCCGGATAAAGAGGCCACGCTCGGTCGGCAAGCCAACCTTTTCGGCAAAGGTTGCGACTTCCTGCCAGAGCCATGGTGCCAGATCACGTACAATCGCTACGCAGGCGCGCAGAAAATCGCGGTCAGCTTCCCAGGGCCACGGACGGAAGGGCGTGCCAACCGGCCGCAAGTAGCGCGCATGACGTGCGCCAATCGTTTGCGGTGCACCCCATAGTTCGATAATACGGTAGTCGGCGGCGCGTTCGTCTAGGAGGTCTCTTGTTTCCACACAGCGTATTGTAGCAGTTTGTACCCATCGCGTGTTTTAGTTGCTGTCTGCTACAATTGAGCCACTCAGGTGAGGAGATAATCGTGCGACACCCGATTTACCGTGTTCGAGCGTTCGATATCGTTGCTCCATACACTTTACGCGTGCAATTTGACGACATGACAGAGCAAATCATCGATTTCCAACCGATGCTTGCCGGAGAGTTATATCGGCCGTTACGCGAACTAGCTCTCTTTAATCAGGTACAAATTGACCAAGAGATACATACCTTGGTGTGGCCGAATGGTGCGGACTTCGACCCGGCGACACTACATAATTGGCCTGAGCATATTGAAGCATTGATAGCTCGTGCTCATCAGTGGGAATTTGCACCTGTGTGATAGCTGACGTAGGAAGATATCAAATTAGTGGCAATAATATGAGCACTGTCAGGGACATCTCACGTCGTCGCTAGCAGACGGTCTCTTTATAAAGCTGGTTTGCCCTTATAATACTTGGCTGTGCAACGACCTGTTTCACTTACAGCGGTGCCACGGCAGCCGAAACTGTTGGCCATGCTGCACACGACCCGGCGGGTGCAGCGCCTCGGGCCGTTCGTCCCGGTGCTGCTGGCATTCTTGCTGGGCGTACTGGTGTATCAGCTCCCTGTGCGTACCACAATGGCGATCGGTGCACTCGGTGACCAGTTGGTCGTTCAGTCGTCGCAAGCTCAGGATGATGGACCGGCGGCGCTCGGTCAATGGTATCCTGATGAGCAGGATCGGGGCATGCGCTACCGCTGGACACGGCATGCGGCGCGCTTCACATTGCATGATTGGGGCGCTGGGACGGGGGAACTTCAGCTCTCGGTCGCAGGCTGGCCGCTGCTGGAAGCGGGACAAATCCAGCCGACCGTCACGCTACGCCAGGATGATGTTGTGGTCGGCAGTTTTACGCCGACGGCCGATTATCACTCGTATCGCTTCTCCCTCCCTGTTGCAAAGCAGGTTGATCGCAACCTGTGGTTGCAGAGTTCGGCTGTGCTTACCAGTACAGCTCATATTAATGATCCGCGACCGAAAGGTATTCGCGTTAATCAGTTTTCAGTTACGTCACGTGGTGGTTGGGGCTTGCCAATTGGCTGGGGTAGTCTACTTGCATTGATGGCGACGACCTATCTCGCGACAGCGGCGGTTGACCGGCGTACCTCGCACCGTGCTGTGGGACTGTTGTGGGGCTGTGGTATTGCGGTGGTGGGCGCAACTGCCTTACAAGTCGGACGGGTATGGGCGGTGTGGGCCTTGCCATGGGCAGTCGCTGTTGCACTTGTTGGGCTCCTGGTGATCGAGCGACGCGCAGTGGGCTATTTGTGGGCAGCGTGGCATAATCGTTCGCGCCTGAGTAGCATGTTCGAGCGTGGATTGCTCGTAGTCATGCTATTCACCGTGTTGTACGGCGTGGTTGCGCTCGGGAGCACCTTTTCGTTGCCGACCTTGACAACGTTACGTAACAATGTCGAGGGTTTAGTCGCTGTCCTGCCCATCGTGGGTGTCTGCTTTTTGCTGGTGCTCGCGGGTCCCACCCGTATGCCGCACTGGCTACGCTATCTTCGCGCACGTTTGCTCGTTGGACGTCTAGCGCTGGTCGTGCTGGGCGTGTTCCTCCTCATCTGGCTGGGGTGGGAGTTCACGGTGTTGCAACGTGTGCCACTGGTCGGTCATGCAGATTATGCTGATAATGCTGTAGTCGCGCGCAATCTGCTACGCGGTCACCTTTGGCAGGTTGATTATGCCACCCAGTTTTATACCTTGCGGCCCAATGGCAATGTGCACCAGCCGCAGCCGACATGGCCGCTGCTCCAGCCGGTCTGGATCGTGCCTTTTATGTGGCTGTTCGGCCCCACGGCTCTGGCTGCCCGGCTGCCGAACCTCGTCTTCAACCTCGTGCTGGCCCTGCTCATCTTCCGCATTGGTGCGGACGTATGGGACCGGCGGGTCGGGACTCTGGCGGCGATCTTTACCTTGATCAACCAGTTGTTCTTTAAGCTGACGTTGTATGCCACGACCGATCTGGGCTTCGTCGTCCTGAGCATGGCTGCGCTCTGGTTTTTTTTTCGTGCTTGCGAACGCTCTGTGCGGCCTGATACTGTTGCAGCCAGCCCGCGGAGCACGCAGCATAGGCATGACTGGGGGAGTTGGGCACTTGCCGGGTTGTTAGTCGGCCTGATGGTGCTGCAAAAGCCGAGCGGGGCGGTGTTCGGCGTTGGGATGATCGTGTGGGTTGCGTTGCGGGCTATTCGGCAACGGGCGTTGCCATGGCGCGGGTTGTTGCTGTGGGCGGGGGTAGGCGCGTTGACCGTTGCACCATATCTTGTGCGCAACTGGCTGACCTTCACACCGCATACGCTTTTTTCCTCAACCGAAAGCATTGACGCTTGGGTGTTGTATTATGAAGGATCGGGCAAAGATCCATGGCGCAAGCTTTACAACGTCTACTTGGGTGACGTCCCCAATCGTAGCTGGATCTTGCGCTGGGGTTGGGATCGGACGTTGAGCAAAATTGCGCTACAGGCACGGGCCGGCCTTAAGGACCTCCTACCACCGCAGGGCTATTTGCTCAAAGTGCCCTTGACGTGCTTAGTCTTGCTAGGCATTGGGCTGCAACACCGCCGCCAACGCTCACTGCTCCAATTGGTCGGCTTGGTAGGTCTGGGCTATGGCTTGTTCCTGGTGCTGTATTGGCACCTTGACGGTGAGGAACGCTATTTGTTGCCGTTCGTGCCCTGGCTGCTGCTGCTTGCCATGAGCGCCCTATGCACCATCTATGACCGGCTGGCCAGTCTGGCGGAAGGACGCTGGAGTGGCGTGGCTGGCTTAGTCCTCTCGATCCTGCTGATTGCCGTGGCCGCACCGCATTGGCATACCATCGATCAGCAGCTTGATCCCAACAGCCGTGACTACTGGGGTAGCTTGTGGCAGCCGAGCTTGGACGCCTTCCAATGGCTGCATGATCATACAGCATCGGATGCAGTCGTTATGTCGCAAGTGCCATGGGAAATGAGCTTTTATACTGACCGGCCAGGCCTGATGATCCCAAACGAACCATTGCCCACGATTCTGGGGGTGGCCCGCTATTATCACGCACAGTACCTCGTCGTTAACTCAATTGCTGGGCCGGGTGAAGAGGCACGCGCAGCATTGGGGCCGCTGTTGAATGGCCAAGCCGTTGGCGGCTTTACCTTGGTGCATACGCAGCCAAATACGGCGGGCCGCCCCGTGCTGATCTACCGTTTCCCGGCGAATTACGTCGGTGCCGGACCGATTGTGCGAGGCGACCGGTGAAGATTGCGATGCTGACCAGTTCGTATCCGAAATGGGCCGGGGAAACGACCGCTCCATTTATCGAAGAGATTGCGGCGAGCATGGCTGCCCATGGTCATGAAGTCCACGTCGTACTGCCGTATCGCCACGATCTGCGACGGCAAGCGCGCGAGCGGGGGGTGTATCTGCATCCGTTCCACTACGCGCCGGGACGTTCGCTCGAAGTATGGGGCTATGCAGCCGGTCTCCGTGGCGATGTCGATCTTAAGCCGGCGACCTTGTTGGCGGCTCCGTTGGGATTGACGCAAGGGCTGCGTACCTTGTTGCAGTTGACGCGGCATGGTGATTTTGACTTGATCCATGGTCATTGGATTCTGCCGAATGGAACGGTTGCGGCGCTGGGGGCTCAGGCACGACGACTGCCGCTGGTCGTGAGTTTGCATGGCTCGGATGTCTTTTTCGCCGAGCGGAATGCTGCGACTGCGCTTGTTGCGCGTTGGACGGCTCGCCAAGCCGGCATGATCACCGCCTGTTCCAACGACCTTGCGGCGCGCCTCGTGGCGCTTGGGGCCGAGCCGCGACGACTTATGACTGTACCCTATGGGGTTGATGCCGAACAGTTCGTGCCGAGCGATGGTCAAGCAGTGCGTGCTGATCTCGGCATTGCTCCTGACCAGCCGCTGCTGATGTGGATCAGCCGTATGGTTTATAAAAAGGGCGTGCATGTGCTGCTTGATGCGCTACCGATGATCGTACAGGCTCATCCGCGTGCGGTGCTGCTGCTGGGTGGCTATGGTGATCTGCGCGATGAACTGGTTGCCCAAGCGCAATGGCTGGGGTTGAGTGATCACGTACGCTTTCCAGGATCGATCAGCCATGATGAGGTGAACCGCTACTGGAACGCGGCTGATGTAGCCGTCGTCCCAGCGATCCATGATCAACGGGGCAATGTGGATGGGCTGCCGAATATGTTGTTGGAAGCGATGAGTGCAGGCCGGCCAATTGTCGCGAGTCGCATCGCCGGTATTCCACAAGTGATCAATGACGGTGTGCATGGTTTGCTGGTGCCGGAAGGCGACCCCGCTGCCCTAGCCCAAGCGATCATACGGCTGTTGGATGATCGTACGTTGGCGAGCCGGCTGGGAGCAGCAGCTCGGGCGCGGGTTGAGCGCGAGTTGCGCTGGTCGCATATCGCAGCCCGTTTCGAGCAGGTGTATGAGCTGGCGCAACGGCGACACCTCCGAGTTAGGTGATCGGGGTTTATGTACGAGCATTCTTTGCCGGTAACTGCTACGACGCGTTTGTCACGTCGCATCACAACCATGGGCTGGCGCTGGCTGCTGCCGTTGCTCCTGTTGCTGCTTGGCGGAATCGTTTGTTTGCACCGGCTTGGTGAGCAGAGTCTGTGGCTCGACGAGGGCTATGCTGCAGGCTATGTCACGGGTAGTCATGTGGGACGGCTGCTGCTCGATCTGTTCTCGCCTGCGCAGGCCTATCCGCTTTATCATCTGTTGCTCAAGCTCACGACACGGCTCTTAGGCGATAGTGAATGGGCTCTACGTTTGCCTTCGGCGCTGGCCGGGGCGTTCGCTGTGCCAGCACTGTATGCTTTGGGCTGTGAGCTGCGTGACCGCTGGCTCGGTCTGGTCGCGGCACTGCTGTTGCTTGGTTCGCCGTTCGCAATTTGGCAAGCCCAGGATGCAAAGGCCTATAGCCTGACGTTGCTAGCAACAATCCTCCTTTGGTGGACGTGTGTGCGGGCATTGCGAGTCGGAACCCGTCGCACTTGGAGGTGGTTTGCGCTGACTGCTGTGTGCGCGCCTTTCGTACATCGCTTAACTTTGTTGCCATTACTCGGTTGCGCGGCAGCAATAGCAACGTTGTTGCCCGGACGCTCGCGGCGCTGGCGTGTAGTGCTGGGCGGTGGGGTCGTGCTGGCAGCGATTGCGTTGACTGCGGGAATTAGTGTTAGTTTACAGCGGCAAGGAGCCAATGGACAATTCATTGCCACCGGGCCTTTCCGCGCGCTCCAGTTGACTGCTACCAAATTCGCGCTAGACCGCTTTGGCTGTGATGCTGCCGGTCACTGCGACCTTGCGCGGCGCTGGTTCATGCCGTTTGGGCTGCTATTGGTCGCTGGCCTCGTTTGGGGCGGTGTTCAACTGCGCCGTGGGACAAGCGCCATGCGTCGGGCTGCCCTTTTCGTATTGCTCCTTGGCGGCGTGCCTTTGCTCGTGTTTTTGGTTCTGTTCGCGCTCCAGCCGCTCTTCGAACCGCGGTATTTGATCGTCATTTTTCCCGCTTGGCTGCTGCTCCTAGCCAACGGAGCGACGGGCTGGACCGGTATTGGTCACTGTGCACGACTTCAGGGTGTGTACCTAGGCGCTGCTGCACTCCTTCTCCTATGGGTTTTTGTGGGCGATCGCGTGGTGCTCATCCAACCGACGCGCGGATTATGGAGCGGCGCGGCAGTCAAAGAGGACTACAAGCACGCCGTTAAGAAACTGGCGGAGCATGTCCATCCCGACGACCTGGTGATCGTTCATCCTGATGCGATCAAGCCATTGTATGACTATTACGCCCGCCGGGTCTCGCAGCAACCGTTGCCGGCCGCGCGAACCTACCCACAGCTTGGGCGTGCCTCCGGCTACGACCTGCGCGAGTTCGATATAGTGATTCGGCGGGAACTGAGCAGTGTTAAGCGCGCCTGGCTGTTGATCGCCCCCGACCATGCACGGGTGGTCGATCCGCCACGCTACCCTGGGGATGAGCTTGGCTTGGTTGGTCTCGCCTTCCAGTATGGCGATCGCAATGGCCGGATTCAGTGCGGCGATCCCCAGGGCTACCGCTTCAATGGTGTGCGGCTGTATTGCAATAATATCCCCGATCCCAATGGCATAGTGCTTCAGCCCGCACAAACTGCTTCAGCTGATTTTGGCGGCTTGCTCCGCTTACGTGGTGTCACCATCATGCCGTTTGCGGGTGGTCCTAAGCCCGGTGGTACGTTACCGGTATCGCTGTTCTGGGAGCCGCTCCAATCGTTGGCGGGGACGAACTTTCAAATCTTTATTCATCTGACCAAGGTGGATGATCCAACCGTGTTGGCACAAACCGATGGACCGCCGATGGAAGGTGGCCAGCCGACGAGTCGTTGGACTAAGTCACATGATCTGCTCCATGACGACCGGAGTGTGCCGCTGCCGGCAAATCTCGCACCGGGCAACTATGTTTTGCGAGTCGGGGTGTATACGCTGGATGCTGGCGCGCCACGGTTACCTGTTACGCAAACTAGCTTGCCGATCCACGAGAATAGCGTGATCGTCGCCCCGGTGGAGATTCGTCCACGCTAGCCCAACTTGTATGATGACACGCAGACAATCCCCTGCCCGCACCGCTGCCCACGCCGAGGGCCGCCGTGCGATGCAGCGTTGGCTGCCCTGGCTCGCGCCGCTGCTGGTCGCTTTGGCAGTACGGCTGCTTGTCTGGAGTATATTGCCGTATCATCTCCCGAACCTGGTCCCGATCTCGGATGAAGGTGAGTATCGTGCTGCGGCGATTTGGCTGGCGAATGGGCGCAACTTTTCTTTTTTTCGGGATTGGATCTGGACCCGACCGCCACTCTATATTCTGTTTCTAGCGCTGCAGATCAAGCTCTTTGGCCCGCTCAATCTCGTGCCGCTGCGTTTATCCCAGGCGCTGCTTAGCACTGTGACTGTGGGGCTCGTAATGGCCTGGGCGAGACGCCTGGCCCCGCCAGCCTCTGCCCGTTCCGTAGCACTTTTAACAGGCTGGATGATGGCACTCTGCTATAGCTTGGCAAGCTTCAGCTACTTTGTGCTTTCAGAAACACTGTTTATGACCCTGCTGTTCGGGGCGTTGCTCACACTAACAATCTGGGCGCAAGCTGGGGGGTGGCGCTGGTTGATCATAGCTGGCCTGCTGCTCGGCCTGGGTTCGCTAACCCGGGCGGTACTGGCGGGAACACTGCCATTAATCGCGCTATGGGTTTGTTGGATCGCTCAACGATGTGTAGCAGTGCCCCAGCTCCGACAACGACTGATACGAGCGGTCGTGGTGCCGGTCGTGCTGACACTCGTCGTGTCGGCGGTGATCCTGCCCTGGAGCATCTATAACACGCGCTTCTTCGGCGCAAAGTACTTGATTCTGATCGATACCACTGGGGGTTACAATGCTTGGTATGGCGCGATCCGTAATCAAGATTATGTGCATGCTCGCCTGATCGCTATTCCCGACCAGAGCGAGCGTCAGAACTTTGCTTATAGCGCTGCTTGGCATGTCTTCGCCAATAATCCCGGCAGCTTTGCGCTTAAAACAGGGCATGAACTCCTTGACTTGCTGCTGGTCAACTTCGGGGGAGTCGAGCGCTTAACCAGGGGCTATACGATTGGCGATACGCCGGTCCCACATCTCCTGGGCTTGCTGGAGGATGATCTCCTGTATGTGCTGACCGCGCCGTTGGCAGTGCTCGGCTTGTTTCGGTGGCAAGGACGTGCTGGCAAAGGGCTCGCCTTGATCTGGCTATGCTATAACCTTGTCACGGGACCATTGTTTTTCGCAATCAACCGCTTTCGCTTACCACTGCTGCCGGTACTCTTTGTGTATGCGGCCTGTGGCGTTGTGCAATGGCGGGCGGCATGGAAGAGCCGCATGCGCCATACACTAGCTACCTTAGTGGGTGGGGGGCTGGGCTTATTCCTGTTGGCCTCGTTGATATGGGATTCCCCGCCAAGTGCTTTGAATAGCTGTACGGGCAATGTATGCGCGATCACAAGGAGCATTCAAACGCGCTCGGTGGCGACAGAGTGTGAGCGGGCATGGCAGGTGTTGTGGCAGGGCAAAGTTGATGAGGCGCAAGCGATTGTGGATCGGGGAGTTGCCCGTCAAGCATTGCCGTGTTTTGCGCTGGTGCAAGCGCGAATCGACCAGCGGCGTGGGGCCATTGAACAAGCACTTGGCCTGCTCCATATCTCTGCCGATGAAGGTGCGAGTGTGAGCAATGCACGTGTGCTGATGCTGGAAGGTGACATCTTGCGCGCGCAAGGGAAGATGACAGAGGCACGTGAGCGATGGGTACCCCGCCAAGTCGATCAACCAAACGATCTTGACTGGGCTTGGCGGTATCTTGAACCTCCGCCAACGACACGCATTGAGGTTGGTCATGGACTTGACCTGGGATTGATCGATGGCTTTGGGCGGCGGGAGCATCCGGATGACCACGATCCGTTTGGTTCGGGCTATCGTTGGACTGAGCCAGTTGCCCATCTAAAATGGCCGCAAGCGGGGACTGGCAAGTCCCAGATGCTGCGGATGGAGGTCAATGGTTACCGGCCCCCAGGTGAGGCACCGACAGTTGTGACGATCATACAGGGCAAGGTGGAGCTTGCGCGCAAACAAGTTCCGTCTGGTTGGACCGAGGTACGAGTTACACTGCCCCCTACGCCTGCCGGTCAAGACGTCATCGTCCAGCTTGATTCCAGCTTCTTTGTACCGAGTCCGGGTGATGCACCCTCTGATCAACCTTTGCGCATGCGGGGGGTTGAAATGCGTTTGGCGGAACTTGTGAACGAGCAGGGCTGATGGCCGTGCGACGGCGGGATGGGGTGCTGCTCCTGCTAGCACTGGGGCTTGGGCTGGCCCTCCGGCTCGTTGTGTGGCAGTGGCATGAGCGCTATCCATTGGGCGGTGACGAGGTAGCCTACTTCGACCAGGCGCTGCATTGGCTGCAAGGCAAGGGCTACCAGGAGTTGCCGTTGATGCGTCCGCCGCTGTACCCGGTGTTCCTGGCGGTGGTCTTCAAGCTCTTTGATTCCCAGGTTCAACGGGTGCGCCTGGTGCAGGCACTCTTGAGTACGGCAACGATTGGGGCGGTGTGGTGGCTGGCGCGCTCCTTCGTGGCTGCCGATCAGCGCCGTGAGCGAGTTGACGGTTTGACTGGTGGCGCATGGGTTGTACCTGCCGTAGCAGCATTGCTGGCTGCGTGTAATTTTACGCTGGTCGCTAATGCTACCGAACTTCTGACCGAAACGTTGTTTGTGGGTGGTCTGACGGTCGCCTTTGCGCTGCTACTGGGTGCGGACCGGCGTAACAGTTTAGGATGGGCGGCGTGCGGGGGAGTAATCATCGGTGCATTGGCTTTACTGCGCTCGGTGGCGCTGCCACTCGTGCCGCTTGGCGTGGTGTGGTTGTTGATGCGGAGCCGCGCATGGCGGGAGTGGCGCTGGCGACTGGCAGCGGCTTTCGGTCTGCTAGCCCTGGGGGTGATCGTGCCGTGGACGGTGCGCAATGCCTTGCGCTACCACGCGCTGATCCTCGTTGATACGACCGGAGCCGAAAACCTGTGGCTCGACAATGACCCTGCCGGAAGGGAGGCCGTTAAACGCCAGTTGTATGCACTGGGCGATGACCGGGCTGCGCGGCAGCGGCTGGCAACTCAACGTGGCCTCCAGGATCTCGTGGCTGCACCCGCCCAGGTCCTAGCTAAAGGCTGGCACGAGGCGCAAAACTTGGTGGCCCTCCAATACTTCGATGATCTGCGAACGCGCCCCGCGATCTGGGTACCGCCCGTGGAAGTGTGGTTGCGGCTGCTCGGTGGCGATGGGTTATGGCTGCTGTTGATGGTCGGTGGGAGCGCGGGGCTGTGGCTGCATCCCGATGGCCGGTTGCGCTGGTTGTTTGTGCCGTGGGTCGCCTATATCGCCGTGACAAATCTCTTGTTTCATGTTGAACTGCGCTACCGGCTGCCCTTGTACCCGGCGCTGTTGTCTTACACGGCCTGGTCGTTGTGCATGCTCCGTGGCCAATGGCGGCGTCAGCCCATCAGGAATTTGGGAGCGGTCGTTTCCAGCGCTGCGTTGGGACTGCTGCTGGTGCTGCATCGCCCTTATCCACAGGAAACGGTGATGCTGGTGCGTAAGCATTGGGCCTTGTGGCGTGGCGATCCTGCTACGGCCCTCCAACTCGATCCCACATCGGCTTTGGCACGGGTGGGATTGGTGCGGCAAGGACGTGGGCGCGACGAGCAGGTAGTACTACATTTGCTCGACGCCGCGATTCAGGTCAAGCCCGACCATCCGTATGCGCACTTGTTGCGTGGTGATATTCTGCGGCATGAAGGTAATGCCGCCGGTGCAGTACACGAGTTCAGCTGGGAAACGCACTCGCTGGAAGATTTACAACGTTGGAGTTGGAACACCTTCACCAGCGTAGCACCGGAGCGGATTGATCTGGGAACTGCCGATCTAGGGTGGATCCAGGGCTTTTATGCACAGATCAAAGGCGAGCAGGGTTTCCGGTGGACGACGGGGCAGGCGCTGATTAAGTGCCCAGCCCTCAGTGGCCCGGCCCATGTCCAAGTGCGACTACGCAGTGGACGTGCCACCGGCACAGTGGCTACCGGTGTGACGGTGCGGCTGATCGACAACACGGGGCGGGCGCAGCCGGTGACGGTCCAAGTCGTCAAGGTTGGTCAGGATTGGCAGACGTTCGAGTTGCCAGTAGTGGCACCGCCGTCTTCGGCTACGTTACAGTTGTTGGTTTCTACCTTCCGGCCGCGTGACTTGAACCGAGTGAGCGATGATAATCGGGCACTGGGCGTTGAGGTGGCGTCGGTTGTCTGGACGGCGGCGCCTTGATTTTTTGGCGGAAAGGTCGTCGGCAGCAGCTCTGAACTGAAGTTCGGGCTGAAACAGGAAGTCGGCTTCGCCGACTGTGACCTCATTGGCGGGAAAGGTAGGTGCGTGATGGCAAAGCGTGAGCAACCCGTGCGCTGGGCACCACGAGTCCGGCAAGACAAGATTCGACGGCTTTACCAGCTTGATGCCCAGGGGATTGCCGGTGAAGAGTTGATCGATGAGGTTGGGTATGCGTTGTATTCACGCTGCCTGAGTATTTTGCAGGTCGGCGATGCTATGGGTGGGCGGGTGCATTGTCCACGGTGTGACACGATTATTGATCGGCACGACGGCGATGAGGAGCTGCGGTGTCCACAGTGCGAATGGAACACGACCTGGGATGCGTACCGCGCGACGTACCGTACCGATGAATTAGGTCCTGGCGGTGCGCGCCCAATTTTTGGAGCGTTCGTTGCTGACTGGGCAACGGTGCATTCGGCACGCGAGAAGATGATCGTTATTGATCGGGTGATTCATAGTTGGCATTGGGAAACGCAACGCGAGCGTCCGAAGTTCGGTTTGGGACGTCCAACCGGCGCGAACCTGATCGAAGGCAACCGGAAGCAAGTGTTGGCCTTGCTCCAAGAGCTGACGTATGGCTCGGAAAGTAGCCCGGATTTGCAGGCGACTAAA
>JACDGP010000015.1 GCA_013821605.1 Herpetosiphonaceae bacterium | reverse complement strand
GAGCAGTGCGCCGCGATATCCCCGAAAATGCTTCCCCGGCCCTGACAGAACATCGCCGGGTCCAGCTTCTGTCGAATGTTGATTTCGTTTTTTCTTACTCCATTCGCAACGTTTGCATAAATTGTAAAAGCAGTGGAAGATATTCAGCATCATACCTTACGCAATCTACCGGCGCATGATACTTGTCATAAGGAGAGATACCGTGGAACAGCCCAACTCACTCGGCGAAGGTACTCGAGAACGGCCATGGGAGCTCCAGACTCCAAGCGGGTCATCGCACTATCAACTGTACAAGGATGAGACGCTGAACCCCCCTGCCCTCATATGTACAGTTGGAACAACGCAGCTCAGCTACCAGTTGCGGTGCATCGAAGACCTGCACGCGATGCTGAAAGAGCACGGTGACTGGATGTTACTTGGTAGCGCAGACGAACAAAAGCCTGCGGCAGCGGGCACGGTCGAAGCCTGGGCGCGGTCACCAACTAATCCTGTTGGTGGCTGGTATGGGCTCAAGAAAGGCCTGCGTGGACGTTTCGCCATGTATATCCCGCCGCTCCTGGAAGCGCTTGGGCTGGTAGAGGTCGAACACAATCCGCGCAACAACCGCATACGTGCGCTGTAAACCGAGTAGCACATCCCCGGTTGTTGCTCATTCGTAGCCATACCGATCCTTGTGCTGCTCGTTCACTCATATTGCGTTCTTCCGATCCGCTGCATCACACGCCTAGCATCTCCTCACCATAGCGCCAGCCGTCAATGGCTGGTGGCTCAACCCCATGCTGAGTGATGTTCGTGGCGATATGGGTGCGGTTCTCGGTAGCGTGGTTGATGGCCTGCACCATCGGCACCACCGCCGGACTTGCATACTGTTCGTATCCTCCTCAGCAAGCATAGACTGGCAACCGATGAGGTCGCGCAGCTATTTGGTCCAGTCGCTCCTTCGGTTGTTCCACGGAAACGGCTGATCGGGTACGGGTACGCCTAGGGCGTGACAGATCGGCGCCCATCCCTCTGGCGCATGCCACTCCAACAGCCGCTGCTGTGGAACGCTTGCCCGCACCTCGGCATTATGCCGCTCATAGGCGGCCATCCGCGCAAACGGCAGAATTGTGTCGTCCGCACTGTGCCACCACGCCTCGGCACTGTTACGTACTGACAGCAGCACCAGCGCATCGGGATTCGCCGCGCTCAGTTCGCGCCAAAACAGCGAGGCGGGCCAGTCAACCGCCGCCACGTATCCATCGAACACCCGCTCCCAGTCGGGCATGTTACCCGCCAGCGCCTGGTTCCAGTCCACACCAAGGTCGAAGGGATGACCAGGGAGCACCGACATGTGATAACAACGTCCACCAATCAGTTGCTCAAGAGCTGTCTTAAGCGAGCTTGTCCCGGTGCGCGGTAGTCCCGCCCCCACGACGCGAAGATTCATGTTCAGACATCCCATTAATAGAACAAAGGTTCTGAGGAGTCAATGCTTATGCAAGCCATTCCCACGCATCCAGCTATCTGCACTTCACGCTATCATACTCTCACGCCAGCCCCATCTGGAGTGCGCGCCGTCCACCCTGCGCAAGCCCCAGATTAACGATGAATGCAAGGACCAGTAACACAAGTCCCAGCGCGATCGCGCGCGCGAACTCGCCCTTGCCAACCTCCAGCGTAACGGCCGTCGTCAAGATCCGTGTTTCGTTCAAAATGTTGCCACCAACCATCAGTGATGCCCCGACCTCAGAAATGGCACGACCGAAGGCCGCTGCGATGGCGACACGCACCTGTGGTCGAGCTGCCCTGAGCATCTCCCACAGCACACGACCTTCTCCTGCCCCATCTACCCGTAACGCGGCCACCACCTCAACATCAAGCAGACCGAGCGCCGAGGCAGTGAGGCCAGCGGCCAGCGGCGCCGCCACCAGCAGTTGGGCCAGAATCATAGCGCCGGGCGTATACATCAACCCGAGCTTGCCCAAGGGACCGCTCCGCCACAACAGCAAAGCCACGAACAATCCCACCACCACGGGTGGCAGCCCCATGCCCGTATTCACCAAGCTCACCAGCACCTCTCGCCCACGAAAGCGCCGCAGGGCCAGTAATGCTCCTAGCGGCACGCCCAGCAGACTTGCCAGGAGCGTGGCCATCCCCGAAACGAGCAAGGAAAGACCGGCGACCCGCAGCGTCTGCGGATCGCCGTGCACCAGGAGCTTGATAGCATCGACCAAGCCTTGCCAGATGAGGTCCATTTGACCCCTTTATCCATCGGGATTTGGCAGATGGCAATTGTTTTGGGCGCAGGGCGTGAATAACTGCTGTCCATATTTCTCTTTCCCGAAGCTGCCGATCAGCTGCTGGGTCGGTGGTGCCAGCAGGAACTTCAGAAAAAGTTGCGCCCCATCTTTATTGACCTGCGGGAAGCGTTGCGGATTAACCGCAATCACATGGTAGACGTTAAGCAGCTGCGGATCTTTCTCAACATCGAGCGCCAGAGCGACCCGCGCTTTGAAGGCCAAATACGTGGCGCGGTCGCTGATGGTATACGCATGGCGTTGATCGGCGATCTGCAAGGTTTGGCCCATGCCGCTGCCTGACTCAACATACCAAGCTTGGCCTTGTGGCTTGACAGCTGCATCCTTCCAAAGCTTCTTTTCAATTTGATCGGTACCCGATTTGTCACCCCGGCTAATAAAGGTGGTTTTGCTCGCAGCGATCGCCTTCAGCGCTGCGGTGATGTCGCTGGTGCCATGCACCTTAGCGGGATCGTCAGCAGGACCCACGAGGATAAAGTCGTTGAACATCACAAGTTGCCGGTCAACCCCTGTGCCAGCAGCAACAAATTGCCGCTCGTTCTCAGGTGCGTGTGCCAGCACCACATCTGCCTCACCGCGCTGTCCAAGCCCAATCGCCGCCCCTGAGCCCACCGCGACAGTTTTGACATGATAACCAGTCTGCTGCTCGAATTGCGGAATCAGCACGTCCAAAAGCCCGCTATCCTGCGTGCTCGTCGTGGTCGAAAGAATCAGATCCTTCGGGTTATTGGTGCGCGCAATTGGCGTTGGACGTGCGGTGGCAGATGCCAAAACCGTCTGTGCTGTGCTTGATTGGGCTGCTGTACTACTCGCGGCTGGTTGTAGAACCGTACCGTTGGTTGGTGCCGCCCCACACCCGGCCAGGAGTGTGGGGACGACCAAGGCGAGAATGAAAAAGTGAACGAGCTTCCCCGCGTCTCGAATCATGCTGTCTCCACGTAGCATTGCGTGCATGAGCCGTCCGGCAAAGAATTGCCGAAGGCAGCATAGCACATGCAGCAGCTCGTCGCATGTATCGGTACGGTTAACTCTTCACACAGAGCCGAACGCCGCCTCAAAGTGCGCCAAGACCCTTGCATCCAGCCCCTATACCTGCGTTTGGCACGTAGGTTTCCCTATGAAGTAGCATGAAATAATCGTGTTGCTGCTTACAGGATGGGTCATGACCTGTTCTGTCGTCTCCGCAAATGGCTTGACGTGCGTGGCTCTCGTGGCCCCATTCGACAGTATCCCCGTACTATGCCCAGCTGTCGTTACCGGAGTATCCTAGCGGAATATGAACCTGTGTCACGTGCGGTAGGTGCCCTTATTGTGCGGATAAGGAAGAATAAATGCCGGATTTAAGCCGTCACCCAGCGGAACACCCCCGCACCATCGGCTGGCTCGGCACGACGGCCTTGGCGTTGGGGGGCAGCAACCAAAGCCTCTTTCTGCTTGCAGGCGGGGCCGGACTGATTGCTACTCAGGGCAGTGCTGCTATTCCGCTCCTGATCCTTGGTTTGCTGCTAAGCTGGGCTGCTATACCGGGCTGGACCGAACTCGTGCTGATGTGGCCAAACCGTGTGGGCGGCATTGCCGCAAGCTGCGCCGAGGCCTTCCGCCCGATTAGCCCCGTCCTGGCCAACCTGACAGGCGTCTGCTACTGGTGGGGTTGGGTGCCTACCTGCGGCCTGACGGCCCTCCTATCCGCCTCCGCGATCCACAGTTGGTACCTCCCCGCAGTGCCGGTCACGCCGCTGGCCATTGCCCTTGTGCTCCTGTTCACCTTCGTCAGTCTGCGTGGCATCCGCTGGGTTGTGCGCCTGGCCGTGCCGATTGCCACAGCCTCCGCACTGTTGGCGTTTCTCTCGGGCATCTTGCCCTTCTTCGCTGGCAGTGTCGACTGGCACCGCGCCACCAACTACCAGCTCCTGACGCCCTTCCCAGGGCTCTTTGGCAAAATCACCAGTGCAATGGCTGGCCTCTACCTGATCGGCTTTGCAGCACCGGCTTTTGAGCAAGCGACCTCGCATGTGGGCGAGACGATCGATCCCAATCGCAACGTCCCACGTGCCATCTATGCCAGCGCGCTTATGGCTGGCCTCTATTTCCTGGTGCTACCGGTGATCTGGCTCGGTGTGCTCGGGCCCACAGCGCTGCTGGGCGACCTGCAAGATGTCCTAGGACCGACATTCGCTCCCTTGTTCGGCAGTGCGGCGCGAGCTGCTGCGATCTGGTTCATGATGCTCAACATGTTCCATGGCACGCTGGCACCCGTAGCCGGGGCAGCGCGCACACTATCGCAATTGGCCGAGGATGGGCTGCTGCCGAGGGCCTTTGTCCACCGCAACCGTCACGATGTGCCCTACGTTACGACACTGCTCACGGCTGGCATGGCGATTGTGTTTCTGTTAATCGGTGATCCGATCTGGATGATCGCAGCCGCGAACCTAACCTACCTGATCGGGATCGGCCTGCCGAGCGTAGCCGTTTGGCTGTTACGCAAGAGCGCACCGGAGATGGTACGGCCGTACTGCGCGCCCCTCTGGATGATCAAGTTGGGTGTCGGTGCGGCGGGGGTCTGGGGCATCGCAACCTTGCTTGGCTTCCAGCAATTCGGGCTGCCTACCGTGATCTTTGGCATTGCACTCTCATTTTCCGGTGCGGTGTTGTATGCGTTCCGGCGCTGGGAGGACCGCCGGCAGAGTGGCCTCCGTGGCCTACCCCACTCGCTCCACATCAAGCTGACCGGGGCAATGCTATTGGTCCTGGTCCTCGACGGTGCCGGTTATCTTCTTGCCGTCGGCAACGTCAACCCTCAGCAGGTCGTACTCCGCGTGGCGTTAGAAGATATTTTTGTGGGCGTCGCCCTGCTGACGATTACCGTCGGCTTGGTGTTGCCCGGCATTATCGCCCACTCGGCCGAAGAGGTCGCTCAGGCAGCCGACAGGCTCGCCACCGGCACCCTTGCCGACTTTTCACGCGCCATGCAGGCGCTTGCTGCCGGCAACCTTGACGCTGCTCATGCTCGGGTCGACTATATACCGGTGATTGCCCACTCCCGCGACGAGGTCGGCGTGATGGCGGCCAGTTTCAACATACTCCAGGCCGAGATTGCTCGTGCCGCCACCGGCCTTGATGGTGCCCGGGAAGGGCTCCGTCAGGCTCGCTCTGATTTGACGGCGACCAATGCGATGCTTGCACGGCGCGTCACCGAGCGCACTGCCGCCTTGGATGTCGCCCGGCACAGCGAGGAGGCGCTCCGCGATAGTGAGGAGCGTTTTCGCCAACTTACCGAGCATGTGCACGAGGTCTTCTGGATGATGGATGTGGCCACGGGGCGTACAATCTATATCAGCCCCGCGTACGAAGAGATCTGGGGCCGCAGCCGTACCCCCGTCTATGACGCGCCTGAGGCGCGCCTCGCAGCCATCCATCCCGATGATCGCGAGCGGGTCGCTGCGGCCATCCCCGGTCAGGCTAGCGGCAACTACAACGAGGAGTACCGCATTCTCCGGCCCGATGGCACACAGGTCTGGATTCAGGATCGTGCCTTCCCGATCCACGACGCGGCCGGCGTAGTCTATCGGGTCGTGGGCATCGCCGAGGATATCACCGAGCGGCACGAGATAACCCGTGCGCTGAGCGTGGCGAAGGACGAGGCCGAGGCGGCGAATCTGGCCAAGAGCGAGTTCCTAGCGACCATGAGTCACGAGATCCGTACGCCCATGAATGGTGTGATCGGCATGACCGAGATGCTGCTCGCGACGCCGCTCACGGTAGCACAGCGCGAATATGCCGAGATCGTGCGCACGTCCGGTGATGGCTTGCTGGTCCTGATCAATGATATCCTCGACTTTTCGAAGATCGAAGCTGGCAAGCTCGACCTTGACCTCGACATCTTCGATGCCCGCGCCCTGGTCGATGGTGTGATGGATATCATGCGCAAGCGCGCGCAGGACCAGGGTATCGGTTTGCATGGTGCCGTCGACCCGCGCGTGCCGGCCCTACTGTTCGGTGACGGCTTCCGCTTGCGGCAGGTCGTGCTCAACTTAGTGAGCAACGCCGTCAAGTTTACCAAAGAAGGCACCGTGGTCGTTGAGGTCGGCGTTGAGCACACAGTTGCCCAAGGCGCATGGCTACGCGTAGTGGTGCGTGACACCGGTATTGGCCTCTCACCGGTCGCCCGAGAGCGCCTCTTTCAGCCATTCAGCCAGGCCGATGGCTCGATGGCGCGCAAGTACGGCGGCACGGGCCTAGGTCTGGCTATCTCCCGGCGCCTCGTCCAGTTGATGGGCGGCGTGATTAATGTCGAGAGCGTGGAAGGCCAAGGCAGTACCTTTACCTGCATCCTGCCACTCGTGGTTGCCACTGAGCAAACCCAACCCATGATGGACTCCCCCGACCACCGGGCGGTGGTCATCACTCAGGCCCGGGACGCTCAGGCGGCGCTGATTCTGGTCGTAGAAGATAATCCCGTTAACCAGCGTATCACCCGCTTACAGATCGAAAAGCTTGGCTATCGGGTTGAAGTGGTGAGTAATGGGCGTGAGGCGATCCATACTTTGACGGCACGACTGCCGGATCTTCCGGTGGGACTAGTGCTCATGGACTGCCAGATGCCAGAGATGGACGGCTTCGAAGCCACGACAGTGATTCGCGCGACCGAGCAGCAGACCGGACAGCATATACCGATTGTCGCGCTGACAGCGAATGCGATGCAAGGCGACCTCCAGACCTGCTTAAACGCTGGCATGGACGATTACCTCTCAAAGCCAGTCAAGATCGACGAACTGCGCGATGCCCTTGCGCGCTGGCTGCCGGTCCACGCGCCGCTACCACGAAGCCTACCCACAGATCCGGCTCCGCCAGCCTTGCCTCCGTCGCTCAACGTTGCCGTGCTCAACGAGTTGCGTGGGCTGCAGGAGGAGGGCTTCCCCGATCTCCTGAGCGAGGTGATCGATCTGTTCACGACTGATGCCCCGGGCTATATCATCGCCATCCGCGAGGCAATCGTTGCCGGCGACGCACCGGCGCTGCGCCAGGCAGCGCACACGCTTAAGGGCAGTAGTGCTGCCCTCGGAGCGACCATCCTAGCTGCCGGTTGCCTAGAACTCGAAACGTGTGGCCACAACGCTACGCTTGAGGACGCCCAGCCGTGGCTGGTACGGATCGAGGCCGAGTACACCCGCGTCCTAGCAGCACTCTCTTGCGAGCGAGACACTTTACCCTCGATCGAACCGTCCTTCAGCTAGACCCTAGAGGCGTGCATGGCCGACAAAGAACGTAATACCTCCCACTCCAGCTTCGTATGCGCTAGATCAAGCCTTGCTGATCGCTCGTTATACAGATTCGGTTAACGTGCATAAGCCCCGGATCACCTTCTGTTACAATCCTCGTGATCTGTACGAGTGCGTGGGACGGGGATATGCCGATCCAACAATGGGACGCGCTGCCGGCGATTGAGCGTACATCCGATACCGTCAGCGGCGTGGGTGTTTCGCAACACCCGTTCCATTGCGACGACACCTCGCTGGTCGTACCATCAACACGGTCGTAGTGGCAGAGTTTGGCACCGCCCACAGATCAATGTACGGCTAGCTTCTCGAACGCCTGCGCGATAAACCATCGGTGTCTTTCGTGCATACGTTGTTCGCTGCTCGTATCGAGGCCCCATTCCCCCATCCGGGGAGCTAGTCGCAAATCGGCCCACAGCTCCCAATACGGGAGGTTCGTCCAATCGATCATTGTCAGTGCTTGATACTGCTGCGTGAAACGCTGCATCGCCTCAACCCCGTAGGCCCATAGCATCTCGAGTCGACCATTGGCAACATCAGCGAGTGGGTCTCCTAGCGCCGCATCCTCCCAGTCAATCACCGCAACCAGTTGGCCATCTTTCCATAAGATATTCCCTGGCCAAAAATCCCCATGCAGCAATACCGATCTATTCCGCTGCGTTAATGGCCAGGCTGCCTCCAACGTCTTCCGAATACGCCCTTCGTCGCATACTTCATCAACGTCGGTCGCTCGTGCTCGCATCATTTCCGCATATCGTTGTTCTTGTTTTGGCAGCAACGACACATCCAGTTTCGTGCAGTCAACCTGGTGAATTCTGGACAGCTGTGCGGCGAGTTGCCGCATGGGCTCGGTGACATGAGCGACTGAGAATTCCGGCTGTCCCTCGATATACTCAAGCACGACATATGGTGTCGATAAAATCTCGCCCGATTGATCAAGGAAATACGGCACCGGCGTGGCCAATCCGACGGCGTGCAAGCGCTGCAAAAGCTTGAATTCGTCCGCCGTGACCGGCTGACGTACAATCATTTTTTCCATTTGGCCAGCAGGTCGCTCAATCTCAAGTGCCGTCACCTGCGCCGGGACCCCTCCTTTCAACTCCCAGGCGCGTAGCAGCTTGCTGCGGGAATCAATCTTTTGAACCACCTGTTCAAACCGTGTGTCTGCTCGTGCTTCTGCCATGGGGACCATTGTACAATCTCTCACTGCTGTACCAATGCCCCTTGCAAGGCACATTGTCGTCAACCCCCGTGGTATAGTGCTACTGAACACAGGACGGCAAGTTGCTGTCCGGTGCCTACTTGTCGAGCCAAGTATGTCTTTAGGCCGTCCCGTTAGGGTCGTAGATGCTGAAGCTACCTTACCCGGCCACGGCAGCATCTTTCGTCTGGCCCTTCCCGCAGCAAACGAGACGCCAATCTGACGATTAGGGTGCTTACGACTCATCCCGCGTATCATCTCAGCTCTTACGCCGGGAATGCGCCAATCCGCCGTAGCACCGGCACCACCGTTAGACCTTGCAGGCACACCGAAAACGTAACCACCAGCAGTGTGACGGCCACGATCATATCCCCCTGTGGCACACCCACCGGCAGCCCCAGTGCCAGCGCCATCGCCAGCGCCCCCCGTAGCCCTCCCCACCATAACGCATGTTGTTGCGGCCGTGTCAGCCGCTGCATCGTCCCTCCGAACAGTGCGGCACATGGATAGATTGCAGCGGCCCGACCGGTCATCACCAGCAAAATAGCGATCAACGCTGGTTGCACTGCGGATAGTAGCTCGTATTCGGCCGTCCGAATGCCCATCAGCAAAAAGACCATCGAGTTTGCCGCGAACGCCAGATACTCCCACAAATCGTCAACCGAATCCTGCCCTTTCTCCGACCACGCGTGGTGCAGCCCCATGTTGCCCATCAGCAGTCCCGCGCTCAGTGTTGCAAACACGCCCGAAAGATGTAGTGCCTCAGCCAGCAGAAACGCCCCATACGCCGCAACCGTCGTGAAGGTCAATTCGACCAGGTGATCGCTCGTGTGTCCGGCCAGCACGATCAGCGCACCTGCCACCAACAGCCCACAAACAATTCCTCCCACCACCATCCGTAGCACCAGCAGGAGCACCGCCCCTGCGCCCAACGGCTGCCCGATTGCAAACGCCAACGCCACCGTGAACGCGACCGCCGCCGTCCCATCATTCAACAAACTTTCTGCTTCCACGAGTAACCGCAGCCGGCCCACGACCCCTGCGTCCTTGAACGTCACCAGCACCGCCACGGGATCCGTCGCCGCAATCAACACCCCAAACACCGCTGCCGCGCCCCACCCCCACCCCGCCAAATAATACATCCCAGCTGCGGTCACTGCCGCCGATATCAACACGCCCACCGTCGCCAGCGTTCCCAGTACCACGAGGTCGCGTCGCAGTTCCCCCCAGTTAATCGCTAGTGCTGCCTCAAAGACGAGCGGTGGCAACAGTACAGTGAAGATCAACTCTTTGGTCACATGCACCTGGGACGCCAGCGGCGTTCGGGCCAGGAGTAGCCCGGTCAGCAACAAACCAACACTATAGGGCAGTCGCACGCGCCGGGCCAGCATAGCCACCACCGCACTCACCAACAGCAATGCGGGCACCGCAATCAAGGTCTGCTCCATAGTGCTCCTCCCTTACACACCAAGGTGGAGGCAGCGCAATACCTTGCGACTGCGTCCACCTACTATGCCGTACTCTACAATTGGCAGGGCAACTTGTCAATGCTCGCACCTACCGGTCTCCATTAGGACTTTCAGCCCTAAACCATCCACACCGATGGTTACCGGTACATAGGACTCGCGTGTCTCACCCATGCAGCCCGCATTCCCTATACTAATGGTACTCGAAGGAAACGTGAGCAACGGGTGCGTGGATCGTGATGGCGAGTTTGGACGGGGATCAACAGACGGTAACCATCTTGTCCCCCAAGCTTCGCGCTTCAGATCGTTCCGACGCCAGGTCAAACTCTCTGCTTCCCGTTCTAGCAGCAACCATCAACACGGAGAATTCCCATGAAACATCCAGCACAGTCGAGGAAATCCTGATGAGCAGTACACCTACAAACCAGGTCACGAAGGTCCCTCGATCCTCACGAGCAACTGTCCCACTCTTGCTGCTGTCTCTGCTACTGGTGGGATCGCTGTTACTGCTACCACGCGCAGCCAGCGCTGCGTCTAGACCCGATCTTGGAACCGCAGCTAGCTTCGGCGTACTCGGTGCAAGTGCCGTCACGAATACCGGCCCGACTGTGGTGCAGGGCGACCTTGGCGTAAGCCCAGGGACTGCCGTCACCGGCTTTCCACCCGGCCTCGTGAGTGCGCCGGGAACGATCCACGCTGCCGATGCTGTTGCCGCTCAAGCCCAAAGTGACGCACTTATCGCCTATAACGAGCTTGCCGGTCAAGCGTGCAATCAGAATCTGACCGGCCAGGATCTTGGTGGCCTCACCCTCACGCCGGCGGGCTACTGTTTCTCGACCTCCGCCCAACTAACGGGGCAGGTCACCCTCAACGCCCAGGGTAATTCCAACGCTGTCTTCATCTTCCAGATTGGCAGCACCCTCATCACAGCAAGTAACTCCAGCGTGTTACTGATCAATGGCGCAAGCCCCTGCAACGTCTTCTGGCAAGTAGGCAGTTCAGCGACACTGGGCACGGCTACGAGCTTCGAAGGAAATATCCTGGCCTTGGCATCCATCACCCTTACGACCGGGGCTACGACTCAAGGCGGCCTCTACGCCTTGAATGGCGCGGTGACCTTAGACACGAATACCATTACCGCTGCGGCGTGCAACACGGCGACCAACACGCCAACCAGCACACGCACCGTCCGCCCGACGAACACGCCCACAAATACCCCGACCAACACCCCCAGCAATACACCAACCAGCACGACCAAGCCGACCAATACGGCTACGACCAAGCCGACCAACACGGCCACGACCAAGCCAACCAACACCCCCAGTAATACACCGACCAGTACGACCAAGCCGACCAATACGGCCACGACTAAGCCGACCAACACTCCCAGTAATACGCCGACCAGCACGACCAAGCCGACCAATACGCCCACGTCCACTGGCGAGACCGGCATTTTGAAGATCTGCAAGGTGCTAAAATACGGTACGCAGGCCCCACCCGGAACGCTCTTTAGCTTCAGCGTGGACGGCCACACTGGAAACATCACCATTGCACCAGGCACCTGCGTCGAACTGCCCATCGGGGTAGGTGACGTGAAGGTTCAAGAGCAAAACCAGTCTGATTACGCGATAGCGCGCATTCAGTACATTGCCGGCAGCGGCACAACCAACCTCCTGAACGCCAGTGCCGTTGCCACGATCAAAGCAGGCCACGTCACCGAAGTTCAATTCATGAACTATCACCCTACACCCATTGGCTACATTCAGATCTGTAAAGAGACGGATGGTGGACTAACCGGTACCTTCAGCTTTACCAGTCCGTCCTTCGATGGCCAACGTTCCATCACCCTCGTTGCGGGAGCCACACAACCGGTCTGCGGACCACTCATCCCTCTAACTCCTGGCACGATCAGTGTCACCGAATTGGCGGCCACCGGCACGACACTATCAGGTGCTCGCTCGGTGCCGGCGTCCGACTTCGTCGGGCTAACTGGCAGGACAGCGACCTTCAAGGTTGCCGCTGGCGGACCGGGATCCCAGGTGCTCATCATCTTCCACAATACTCGCGGCACGGTAACGGGTACCCCGACCAGCACGCCCACGTCCACCGGCGAAACCGGCATTCTGAAGATCTGCAAGGTGCTAGAATTTGGCACGCAGGCCCCACCCGGAACGCTCTTCAGCTTCACCGTAGCTGGTCACAGCGGGAACATCACCGTGGCACCTGGCACCTGCGTCGAACTGCCCATGGCGGTAGGCGATGTGAAGGTCCAGGAACAAAACCAGTCTGATTACGCGGTAGCGCGCATTCAGTATATTGCCGGCAAAGGCACAACCAATCTCTTGGACGCTAGCGCCGTCGCCACGATCAAAGCGGACCACGTCACCGAAATTCAATTCATGAACTATCACCCCAAACCTACAGGCTTCATCGAAATCTGTAAGGAGACGGATGGCGGACTGACCGGTACCTTCAGCTTTACCAGTCCCGCCTTCGACGGCCAACGTTCCATCACCCTCGTTGCGGGAGCCACACAACCGATCTGCGGACCGATCATCCAAGTCAATCCTGGCAAGATCAGTGTTACCGAACTGGCAGCAACTGGCACGAAGCTATCAAGTGCCAAGGCGCAGCCGGCGTCCGCCTTCGTCAGTCTTAGTGGTAGAACGGCGACCTTCAATGTTCCTAATAGCACGTCGGGCCACCTAACGCTCATCATCTTCCACAACACACGCGGATAGGACGAGCACCGGTGACACGACAGGGGGGCGTATCTCAAAAGATATGCCCCCTGTCATGCTATCCCAATGGTCAACTAGGACGGTACACTATGCACCCATGGACTCTTCGCCTCACGCTCGTCATCCTGATCCTGCTCCCTTTGTGCGGATGCGCCGCCGATGCGGCACCTACTCAGGCGGGGCAGCTCATGACGACATCAACAAGTAACCAACCGAGTCAGACAGGTACGCTCAGCATCTGTCAGGAGACGGACGGCGGTCTGACCGGTACATGGAGCTTCAACAGCTCGGTTTTCACCCAAACCCAAACGATCACCGTCGTTGCTGGCGCAACGCAACCGGTCTGTGGGCCACTCCTCCATGTACCTGCCGGTACCGTCTCTGCGACCGAAGAGACGACCCTTGGAACGACGCTAGCTAGCGCCCGAACGTTCCCGACAGACAGCCTCATCCGCCTCACGGGGAGCACTGCGACGTTTACGGTTGCGGCTGATAGCCTTGATGCACAGACACTCATCATCTTCCACAACAGCCCGCCAGCGAAGTAGCCCCAATCACGTGTGAAAACCATACACCGGCCCTGGTATTCATCCAGGGCCGGTGTATGGTGTCCTCCTCCCTTGGGTGGTACGATACCTGCATACATAACAATGATCCCTGTACATATGCTTGTTAGCAACGCAGCTCGTAAGCTATGCACCCGCGATCCTGATTGCTAGCTAAACGAGTTGAGGCAGAAAGAGACCATGATGGAACGAGACCAATTCCCAACCGATCCCCGCATCCGCACCGTGCGCCATGAACTATCGTTGCGGTCGGTCTTCAGCGTACTTGCGATCCTTGGCAGCCTGTGGGTTGTGTGGCGCATCTGGCAGATTCTGCTGCTGTTGATTATTGCCCTCGTGCTCGCTGGCACCCTCAGCCCCATTGTTGGCTGGCTGGAGCGCCACCACGTCAGGCGCAACTGGGGCCTCGGTCTCGTGCTCCTGATGCTCGTTGCGGCTATTGCGGGCGTTGGCGCACTCGTTGTTCCCGCCTTAGTCACGCAGATCAGCGACCTGATCGCAAGTGCACCCACCATTCAGGCACACTTGGCCAGTTATTTAGTGCAAGTGCCTGCACTGGCGCGGGGCGCGGACATGATTCGGGGCGTTGGCGCCGAACGTCTGCTCGCTCCCTTGGGTGCCTATGCCCTTACGTTCGCGGGCGCCGCAGCGACGGTGGTCGTCCTGGGCCTCACCACTGTCGTCCTGGCCTTTTACCTCCTGGCTGATTCCGAGCGGGTGAAAGGCTTTATCTTCGCCCTGTTGCCGCGGCGCTTTCATCTTCGCAGCGCCCGCATCTTACTCGACATGGAAACGGTGGTCGGTGGCTATGTGCGTGGGCAGGTCCTGACTTCGGTGCTCATTGGCATCTTTACGTTCATCATTCTGTGGATAGCGGGCACACCCAGCCCCCTGGCGCTGGCCGTTGTCGCTGCCTTCGCGGATCTCATCCCGTTTGTCGGTGGTGCCCTGGTGATACTCCCCGCCGGTCTAGCCACCTTAACCCAAGGTGTGCTCCCGGCGGCGCTCGTCTGCCTGGCGCTCCTCGGCTACCTACAACTAGAAAGCCACATCCTCGTGCCGCGCATCTATGGTCAGGTGCTACGCCTCTCTCCGCTGGCTGTGGTCATTGCATTGCTGATCGGCGGCGAACTCCTGGGCATCGTCGGTGCACTACTGGCGCTCCCGGTCGCGGCCGGCTTCCGGGTCGTGATCGAGCAACTGCGGATCGAGTTGCCGGGCGAACAACCGACGGAAGGCACGCAGCACGTGCTTGATGCGCAGGCCGAGGCCCTCTATGCTCAACAAACGGAAGGCGTATCGGCAGTCAACGCCGCTGAAATCGCGACGGTAATCGCTGAACACGAGCAGGAGCAGGAGCAGGCGCTGAGCGGCCAGCTTGAAACTCCCATCGAAGAGCGTGACGCTACAACGCTCGCTCCGCCCCCGCTCGCCACTCCCGCCGCCCACTCATAACCCCGATTTTGTGCAGTTAGCTCGTCGCTTCAGGATCTTGCATACAATGCTCGGGTCATCAGCCCGACTGCCACTATGGTGAGTCCAAACCCAATCCACGCGAAGCGACGAGCGGCCCTGCCATCACCCGTCGCGGCGAGGCGGCGTAATGCCGGACGGAGCGCGCCATCCCCTAAGCCGAGCAGCCCAATTGCGATCACCAGACACGTGATAACGATCATCCCCCACTCCCCATGGAGTAGGCTACGCACCCCACGCGTACGCGTGATCAGGACGATGCCAAAGGCAATCGTCAGCGTACCGGCATAGGTCAAGATACGCACGGCTGTTATGGCCAAACGGTTCAGTACCTCATTCGTGCCCGTCGCCATCAGTGGCACGACCACCAACGCTAACAGAGCATAACCCCCCACCCATACACCGCCACTCAATACATGCCCGTAGCGGATTAGCCAGGTAAGCAGAGTTGTCATCACTGCTTCATCCCTTCGCTCACCCTGATCTCCCTTTAATAGGTAACGATGACAATTGAATCGTTGCAAGTATAGTGATGGCACACACTTCTCACCAGTGGCAAGAATGCCAAATACCAACGGATTCCAGCCATCATAGTATTCAGTCTCAACTAAGTCGTCGCGCAACAATACGGAGGAAGTAGCAAATGAGTTTGGCTTGAAACCAATCTACCTATATGATGATGCTATGTATAAGATCGCGATTGTGGCCTTGCATGGCCTGATACCCTTCGATCTTTCGACTCCTTGCGAGGTGCTCGGGCGCGTCCGTGTGCCCGGCCTCCATGCTGCCTACCAGATACACGTCTGTGGTGAAGCACAGTATGTAAAGGCCGGCGCATTCGACATCCGGGTTCAGTGGGATCTGAGCCACCTCGCTGAAGCGCACACGATCATCGTACCGGGACTAGCCGATCCGATGCTGCCCATCGCTGAAGAGGTGCTCGACGCGCTTCGCGCCGCTGCTCAGCATGGCTCCCGAATAGCATCAATTTGCAGCGGGGCTTTCGTGCTTGCTGCCGCCGGACTACTCGATGGTCTCCGTGCAACAACTCACTGGTTAGCTGCACCCGAGTTAGCGCGCCGCTATCCACGCATACAAGTCGACCCGAACGTCCTCTTCGTGGATAACGGTCAGATTCTGACCTCCGCCGGTGCGGCAGCGGGACTTGACCTGTGCCTACATCTGGTTCGTCGTGACTACGGTTCTGCTGTAGCGGCGGATGCAGCACGGTTGTCGGTCATGCCGCTACAACGTGAAGGCGGGCAAGCGCAATTTATTAAACACGAGCCTCCCTCAACCGGTGCGACACTAGAGCCATTACTTCGTTGGCTAGAGCAGCATCTTCATTGTACGTTGGCACTCGAAGACATTGGCCAACAGGCCAAGATGAGTACGCGGACGCTGAACAGGCGCTTTCGTGAACAGACCGGCACGACCCCCTTGCAATGGCTGCTGGCCTCCCGCGTGCGCCGCGCCCAGCAATTGTTAGAAACTACAACCCTATCGATTGAACACGTAGCAACTGCGGTCGGCTTTGAATCGGTCACGACGTTTCGAGATCATTTTAATCGACTGGTTGGAACTAATCCCCAATCCTATCGCCGTACCTTCGGACATCAACGGTACCTAACGTCCGGGAGCATGCCATGTTGAAAACAGTCTATGACTCACTCACCTGGAAAGAACTCCAGCTCACCGCCCACGCCGCCTCACAGTACATCCCGCTCAAGTATGGCGAAGCCGGTACCACCGGCCCGCGCGTAACGCTCATTGCCGGTACCCATGGTGACGAAGGCCCCTGGTCGGCCCTGGCCATCAAACTGCTCTGCCGCCATCCCGCTGAACAACTCACCGGACGTCTGCGCGTCATCTTCACTGCCAACGCCCTCGCCGCCGAGGTCGAACGCCGCAATTCCTGGATCGACTCCCCCAACCCCGTTGATCTAGACAGTGTCTTCCCTGGCAACCCGTCCGGCTCGCACACCGAGCGCCTAGCGGCCCACCTTGCCCCCTTGATCGCCGACAGTGATGCCGTCATCGACCTACATGGCGGCGGTACCTGGTGCATCAACGCCTTCGTCAAGCGCTTCGCAGGCTCCGAACAGCTTGCTGCCGACCTGGGTGCGCCCTTCATCAGCAACGCCCCCAACAAGCCCGGCGGCCTGACCACCTATGCCCGCTCGCTAGGCATCAAAGTCACCAATCTTGAAGTTGGCGGCCGTTCTGGCCGGGAAATGTACTGGACCGAGCGCAACGTCCAGGGCCTCGAACGCGCCCTCCATAATCTAGACGTTCTCGCTCTCCCCGCCCCGCCTGCTCCTCCCGAGCAAGCCACCGATGTCGGCAAGACCGAAGCCATGCGTACACAGGTCGGCGGCATTTTCGTGCCCACCCTGCGCGAAGACGCCGTCGGCACCATCGTCCCCGCCGGTACCGAGCTAGGCAAAATCCTCGACCTGCACACCCTTGCCGAATTACAAACCTTCACTGCCCCCTTCGATCACACCGCTATGATGCTGATGCGCCCCCAAATCTGCACCATCGAAGGCTCCGCCCTCGTCTATGTCGTCGCCCAACCGGTCTAGGATCTGTTGTCGGGGCAGAGCTTGTCTCTGCCCTGGTCTACGCCTACATAAGCACACAATCTCATACCTGATGCGCTATCGCGAATTGGTACTCACGTCCCCCTTCATATCTCGTACACTCCTGTACACTTCTATCGTCCGCTAAGCGAAATCTACCATAACCGTACATCGCTAACGCAAACGAGCGGCACAACGCACCCCCGTACCGGCATTCCTTACCCGCCATGTGGCGGGACCGTCACACCCTGAGTCGCCAGACTCTCATCTCTACCAAGGAGTAATTATGAAACCTCGACGTTTCCTCTTAATATGCTTGCTGACCATCGTCTGCAGCGCGCTCGGCACCCTCCACAGCGCCCATGCCGACACCTCCTGGAGTGGCCTTACGGACTACACCATCCGCGTTGATGGCTATCAACGTACCTACCATGTACATCTGCCCGCGTCCTACACCGGTAGGAAGTCTCTGCCACTGGTCGTGGCACTACACGCCTCGCGCGATAACGGTCCCAATATGTCCGGCCTCACCCACTTCAACGATGTCGCTGACAGCAACGACGTCATCGCCACCTATCCGGATGCCCTCAACGGTATCTGGAATACCGACGGGAGCGCCCCGCAAGACGACTTCAACTTTATCTCGGCCATGATCCAGCAGATGCGCAGCGCCTTCGCGATTAATGGCCATCAGATCTACGCCATGGGCTTTTCTGAGGGAGGCGAGATGACCGAGGAACTGGGTTGTAAACTCAGCTCACAGTTCTCCGCCATTGCCTCGATCTCGGGTCACATGGCCAGCACCAATACCTGCCGCCTGGCCCATCCGATGCCCTTGATTACCTTTCATGGTACCGCCGACACCGTATGGTCATATACCGGCTGGGCAGGCTTGCGAGGCGGACAGCATCTGACGGGTGCCGTCGATGCCGAGAACAAGTGGGCATCGCTGGCCTCCTGTAGCGGCAACCCCACCACCAGCAAGGTGCCGAATAAGGTGCTGAGTGATGGCACCACAGAGAAACTGACGGTGATTAGCAAGTGTAAGGCAGGTGTTCAGATGCAACTGTACACCATCACCAACGGTGGTCACACCTGGCCGGGCGGCATGGCCTTGCCATGGTTTGGACTGACCACCTTGGATATCGACGCCAGCACCTTGATTTGGCAATTCTTCGCACACTATCAATTCTGAGCGCAACATATTCAATGTAGGGTAGGTGCACCTCTAGTGCGCCCCTATCCTCTTTCGCGCTATCGTCTTCCTAAGGTCCCTACCACTATATGCACCATCCGATGTATGCCGCCATCCTATTCCGTCCAGCACTCTAGCGCGCCGTTTTCTGCAACATTCCGCTCTATCTGCTAATATCTCTTCCAGCACCAAGTGCCCTAGCTGGGGAACGACGATGAACGACAAACAGCAACTCCTAATCACGCTCAAGCAAGAATTCGATCATTGGGAAGAACTCCTGGCCGGTATGAGCGAAGCACAAATCACTGATCGGCAGCTTCCCTCCAACCTGTCCATCAAAGATGTGATTGCCCATTTAATGGCCTGGCAGCAGCGTTCCATTGCCCGTTTGGAAGCCGCACAACTCAACCGCGAACCCGATTTTCCCAAATGGCCGGTGGCGCAAGACCCGGACGGGGAAGACTCTCCGGATCAAACGAATGCCTGGATTCACGAAACCTACCGTGACCAACCCTGGTCAAGCGTGCATCATGCGTGGCGAACCGGATTTCTCCGCTTCCTGGACCTAGGTGCGGCGCTTCCTGATCCCGACCTGTTCTCTACCGACAAATACCCCTGGATGAAAGGCTACACGCTCGCCTTCATCCTCCAAAGTTCCTACGAGCATCATCATATCGACCATCTTGAACCATTACTTGCTTGGCTCGATCAGCACAAGGAAGGAGCGCATCATGAGTAGCCGCCGTCACCGTGTCCTGCCGTTGTCCGCCTTGCTCGTCATCCTGCTCGTCGCCGTTGTCCCAAACCATCCCGTGTTCGCTCGGACCATCCCTGTGACCACCATTCCCGTGGGCGATCACCCGATTGCCATAGCCGTAGACCCCCGTATCCACCGCGCCTATGTCACGAATGCCAACGATGGCACCGTCTCGGTGATCGATACCACGATCAACCGCGTCGTTGCCACCATCCCTGTCGGCCGGTACCCTTCTGATATTGCGGTCGCCCTGAACACGAACGTCGTCTATGTCATGAACAATAACAGCTCCACCGTCTCCGTGATCGAGACGACGACTAATACCGTCGTGCGAACGATTCGGGTGGGATTATTTCCCAATGGCATCGCGGTGAACCCGCGAACCAATCGCGTCTATGTTGCAAACGCGGGCGACAACACGATCTCGGTGATCGATACTGTCACGCTCCGTGTGATGACCACCATCTCCGAAGCAGCTGGAAACACTCCTGTTGATGTCGGAGTGGACCCCTTTGCCCACACGTTCTATGTCGCGAACTTTGATGCCCGCACCGTCGCGGTCTTTGATACCACGACCAACCGCCTGCTTACCACCATCCCCGTAGGGAAACAAGCGAGGGCCATTGCCGTCTTCCCGACGATCCATCGCGCCTATGTCGCAACCGAGTATGCCGTCTCGGTCATCGATACCAGCACGAACAGTGTGGTAGCCACTATCTATGAACCTGATGGAACCAATGATGTCGCCGTGAACGTGGACAACGGACAGGTCTATGTCACGAACTTCGGCACCTTCACCGTCTCGGTCATCGATTCTGGAACGAATACCATCGTAGCCACTATTCCGGTGGGGCCAGGTGCCTATGGCGTCGGCGTGGATCCCGAAAAGCCCAATCAGATCTATGTCGCGAACCAGGGCGACAAGACGGTCTCGGTGATCACCGGCCAGTAACGCCAGCATCGCTGCTAATGATGGCGAATGAGTGGTAGCATATTGGGAGAATGTGCCGGATGCCGAAGTTTGGACCCGTTTCCCGCCGGACGTTGATTTCCTAGTACTACCGGGATTCACCCACTGAGCGGAGGCGTGCAATGTTAGTGGACTATATGCAGCCTCCCCAAGCAAATTGCCCTATCCTGTTTGTTCCTCGTCAACCTTGTACCTCCTAATAATCCCCTTGATTTTATTGGCGGCAATATCGCCTTGCTCTGTTTTTGAATACATCGTAATCTACTGTTACAATTCCCGTGACCTGTATGATTGCGTGGAACAAGGATATGTCGATACAACAATGGGATACGTTGCCGGCGGTTGAGCGTGCGCCTGATGTCGTCAGCGGGGCATGGGTCTTTCGTAACACGCGCGTGCCGGTGGCGGCGCTATTTGAAAACCTACGCGATGGTGCGACGATTGACCAGTTTTTGGCATGGTTTCCGGGTGTTACACGCGCTCAAGTCGAAGCCGTCCTCGACTACGAAGCGCAGACGTTGCACCTCTGGCTATGATTCAAGCGGCCGTTGATGCGAGCATGCCGGGTACATATCACGAGCTTTCTTTCGAAAGTCCGGCGCCTAGCTCAAACTAACCACGCGAAAGCACCTGCACACATCGTGGGGAAAATTCGTCCCCTACATTAGAATGGCATCGGCTCTATCATTCCTCAGGTGCCTCGCCCCGCCGCCTGCTCCAAATTCAACGCCAACAACCGTCCCAAAATCTCCTCGTCGTTCACATCGTGCGACCACCCATACGCATCCAACACCGCCAGGTCCAGCTTCTGATGCGCCAAATCGAGCCATGTCGGTCGCTCGTTATACAGGTTCGTCAGCGTCCGCTTCTTCAACGTCGCCTCGTCTGCCCCTTCCGGATTCAACCACTGGTCTCGCTTCTCAACTAACTCCTTCGCCGCCTGACCGATAGCGATAACTCGTAGATCATCAACCGGCTCTTTGCCCGGTGCCCAGGGAAACGGGAAAGTTTCAAAAGTCGTGGTTGGGGTATATCGTGGGCGATCTTCCAAGGAAGTGCCCATACGTAGTGCCCATAATTCATGGATTTTTGAATGTAGGACGCCGAAGAAGTAGTCATCATCACGTCCAATAACAATGAGTTGATGATCAGGCAGTGTTGGCTGCTCTACCCAACTAAATAATCGATGTTTTGCAACAGTCGGGGTTGCGATGTACCGCGATAAAGGTGCGAGGACCGTCCGCATCGCCGGCCGCGGCCACAAATGCAGCCACCACGGAATCCCGCGAACGTTTGACTTGGACGCTAAACGGAAGGGCTTAATATGCTGCTTCGCATACTCAAAAGGCATTTCGTATAATGCTGCTTCGGCTTCAGTCATGTTCGTGCCAAAATCAATAACCCACATGTCACGATGACGGCGCGTTATATCCAACCCATTGATCCATGGGAGCACAACGTCACTATTTGAACGACCATTTGGGTTACCTTGAGCTGCGAGCATGTGGCGTGCCACTTTTGCATCAATATCAAATGGTCCAACTTTGACATCTCCCATGTAAGCAATACCCCTATTCTCCTGAAGCACCTGTGCTACCGTTAAGTTTAAAGAGGCGCTGAGATCAGGATGAACTTCGTTGACCGGTAATCCATTGATTGTGTGCTCGCGCTCTTGTCCGTCATCAAACCCAATTATGGATACACGCACTGAAGCACCATCCAACACCCAGGCACGGTCACTCCAAGCCATAAAAATATCGCCTGTTTGCTTAATTCGCTCTAACACGCGTCGGTTCGCCCCACCACGAATTGAATTTGTAGCCAGAAGACCCACGCGTTTTGTCCTTCCACATGCAATTGATGCCCGTGCTCGCTCAAACCAATAGCAAACTAATTCACCTTGGCCAGGCACACGGTCGTTATAGAGCGAATGCATTGCCTCCACATATTTATCTCCAAGCTCTGTTCGCATCCTTATTATCGCCTAAAAACGGCGGATTTCCAATAATCACATCCGCCTTCGGCCACACGGGCTCCACCGCTCGCCCCTCCCCATCGAACGCCAGCACCGCATCCATCTGCTTGATCGTATCCAGCGTCTTCAAGATTGGCTCGCTCGGCTGCCCGAAGCCGTTATCGCGCAGCCACTGAATATAGCCGATCCACACCGTAATCTGTGCTAACTCATGGGCATACTCGTTGATCTCGATCCCGTGCAACTGCTCCGGCGACACAATCGGGAACGGTCGCGTCAGCCCAAGCTCCCCCATCAGCACCAGCACTTCCTTCTCCAGATCGAGCAACTGCTTCAACGCTACATACAAAAAGTTGCCCGAACCGCACGCCGGATCGAGCACACGCGTACCACCGATCTCACCCTGAAAGCCCAGCAACAAGCTTGCCAGTTCGTTATCCAACCGTGTCCGCGTCCCGCCGCTTGCCGTATCCCGCCGTTGCGCCAACTCCCGCGCCCGCTGCTGTACCTCTGCCCATGTGCGCCGTAGCGGCTGCATCAGCACCGGCTCCACGATCAGCAAAATATCCTCTTTGCTCGTGTAGTGCGCCCCCAGCTGCGACCGTTTGCTCGGATCTAACGACCGCTCGAACAGTGTTCCCAGAATTGCCGGCTCAATCGCCGACCAATCCAGCCCACTCACCCGGAACAACGTTCCGAGCCCATCGCTATCCAGCTCGATCACATCGTCGTTATCAAACAGCCCACCGTTAACATGCGGTATCGTTTCCAACAAGAACGATCCACCATCCCGCATCGCCCCGAACAGTTGCTTCACATAACTTGTGAACTCTTTGGGTCGTGTCCGCGTCCGTTCAATCAGCTTCGAGAACAAGCCACGCGGAAGCAGCCCCACATCCTCGGCGAACAAGCAGAACAGCACCCGAATCAAAAAATGCGCCGACCGATCTGCAGGCTCGCCCCACTTTCGTAGCAGTTCCGCCAGCCTCGCGAACTCTTTGGCCGCACTTTCCGTAACCTGTGCCGTCGTCGTCGTTGGCTTAAGCGCGAACGGATCGGTCCACACCCGCCGCAACTGTTCCAACCGCTCTGGGACGAGCAAATCATCCAGCGACCACGTATAAATCTGCTTGACCGTATTCGTGATATTGGTATGCGCCTGGATCGTCTGCATATCCGACACGACCAGCAACGGCGGATTTTCGAGTGCCTCGCGGTATTGCAGCAGTTGCCCGTACGCTTTCTGGAGGTCAGCGCCGCCCTTCTTATATTCCCACGCGAATGCGCCCCGCTTCCACACGTCCGCCCAGCCCCTGCCACCCTTCGTCGGCCCCGCCGCCTTCGCCGCCCCGCGCTCAAAAGCGTAGACCTCTCCCGCCGGGTCTGCCTCCAGCGGCGTCTGCTGCCCCAGCAATGCGCACAGATCATTGAAGTGCGATTGCGCGCTGGCCCGTTCGGTGGTCGTTACCTTCCGCCACTTATCAACAAACTGCTGCGGTGAAATCGTCGTCGGCATGATGCTCCCAAGCATATGATTCAGGTATCGTGGAACGGCGCCAATTGTACAACGTTAACTCGCGCTTGACTTTTAGGTGCCCACATGCTAGCATCCGCGCTAATCATCACATAGCTGTTTGTATCTGCATTGTGGTGTAAGGGGAGACAATGGCTCGTCTCAGCTTCCGTAGCCTTTTTGACCTCTGTAGACTGCCTAGTCTCATCCCCCTCCCGTACCCCTGCAAAATCTCCGACTTCTTGCTCGAACCGGTGCCATAGCCCTGGGCTGCGTGTTGAAGTAGGAGGTGCTCAGCGCTCGCCGTAAAGACGGCTAGAGGATGGTATGCAACTGCAGGAGGTCCCCATGGACACAAAAGAAGCGATCAGTCGGCGGCAGTTCCTACGGATGTCTGCCGTCGCCGCTAGCACCATGCTAGCAGCGTGTAACGGTGCGTCAACCTCATCTCAAGGGGGTGGGGCGACCGACACACCGGCGGGTGCCGGTACTGCTGGGAATGCTCCCATCGCCGGCGCAACTGCCGTTGCCCTCGCTGCACCCAGCACCTTCAACGAAGCACCCACGCTGGCCGCCCTCGTCAAGGCCGGCAAACTGCCTCCCGTCGCGCAGCGACTGCCACAGCATCCATACGTCGTCCCCCACAAGTGGCTCACGCCCGGCAAGTACGGCGGGTCGATGCAATGGTCAACGGCCAACACCTGGGGCGTCAGCCATTTTATGCAGGAAAGTATGTACGGACACTCGCCGCTACGCTTTCTTCAAGATGGCCTGGCACTCGGACCGGGCCTCGCAGAACGCTGGGAGTCGACGCCCGACGCTCGGCAGTGGACCTTCCATTTTCGGCAGGGCCTCAAGTGGTCCGATGGACAACCGTTTACCACCGCCGACATCATGTACTGGTGGGACGACATGGTCAACAATCACGAGTACACCGACGAGGCGAATCTGCCGGATGATTTCCGCTCTGGCACAGGCAAGGCGGCGCAGTTCAAGGCGATCGACGAGCAGACCTTGCAAATCACCTACGATGTCGCAGCACCCCTCGTGGCGGACCTAGCTGCGTGCTGGGTCAAGTGTGGCATCGGCCCACGCTGGTTAGCGCCCAAGCACTATTTACAGCAGTTCCATCCCAAGTACAACAAAGATGTCAAGGACTACAAAGCCCACACTTTGAAGATGGACTTCACGACCAATCCCGATTGTCCTGTGCTGACTGGCTGGCGGATGATCCAGTACAAAGAAGGCCAGCAGACCATCTGGGAGCGCAATCCTTACTACTGGTGTGTCGACAAGGCGGGTAACCAGCTGCCCTACCTCGACCGCGTCGTCGTAGCTGGTTATCAGGATCAGCAGGCTGAAAAAGTCAATATCTTTGCGGGCAAGGTGGACTATGTCCACGGCGGCTTTGGCTCGGTCGGCCTGCAGGATATCGAGGAATTAAAGCGTGCCCAGTCCCAGAGCAAGCTTGAGGTTCTCCTCTGGGACAGTGGCTCGGGCACCGGCTCGATCTTCTTCCTCAACTATGATTATAAAGACGAGAAACTACGTACGTTGTTCCGCGAGCCGAAGTTCCGCAAGGCGATCTCCTTCGCCTTCAACCGGGCGCAGGTGCAACGCGTCGTCTACTTCAACACCGGCGAATTGACCACCGGCACCTACAGCCCGAAGTCGATCGAATATCTGATCAACGACCAGGGCAAGCAAGTCTACAAGCAGTGGCGTGATAGTGCTGTTGCCTATGACCCGACTATGGCCAAAAAGCTACTCGACGAGATCGGAGTAAAGGCGGGCGCGGATGGCGTGCGGACGATGCCAGATGGCAGCCCGCTCAAGATCGAGCTCGACTTTCAGGCACCCGGTGATCCTGAACATATCCACAAGAACGAGTTTTTAGCGGCCGACTTGAAAGCGGTCGGCATCAACGCTATCCTGAACCCCCTTCCGCCGACCGGTTTCGCTACCCAGTGGGCGGCAGGCGCCATCATGAGCAAGACCGACTGGGAGGCCAGTGACGGACCGAACCACCTAGACAACCCGACGTGGCTGGTCCCCATGGAGTCGACGCGCTGGGCGCCGTTAGAGGGCATGTTCTATAGTGTTCGCGGCACACCAAAGGAAACGGCCGAGAAAGATGTGAACCCGTATGAGCGCCAACCGCCCCGGCTGGAGGCTACGCCGGGCGGGCCGATCGAGCAGATGTGGAAGCTCTATGACCAGGCCAAACTTGAGCCGGACGCGATGAAGCGGAACAAACTAGTCTGGGACATTATCAAGATCCACGTTGATTCCGGACCCTTCTATATGGGCGTGGTGGCGAACAACCCGAAGATCGTGCTGGTCAAAGCCGGTTTGAAGAATGTTCCACGGCGGGAAGACCTGGCCCTCAATGGCTACGTCAACACCTGGATTCATCCGACCCCGTCAGCCTACGATCCGGAGGCCTATTACTGGGAGAATCCAGAGCAGCACGTCTAGTGTATCCTGCGTGTGGATACACCTATCGGCAGAACGGGTGTCCACAGCGGCCACCCGTAAGTTCGAGAGTGATGCTACAACTGAGGCGCGGGCATGACGAGTGAGCGATGGGCCATCGCACCCGCTAGATAGCCGCCCGCCACCGCCCCAGCGATGCTACTCGGCGCGCCGCGAACGACTTCGCCAGGCGCGTGACCATCCGCCCCAGGAAGCCGTGTGCAGCGTACGAGACTGGTGTCAAGGGAGTGGGCTAACGCGCCGGTACCTCCAGCCAGACCACTCACGTGGATCGGACAGATCATCGTTGCGACTGATCTTGCGAGCGTCTGTATCGGCTTACGTAGGGACGACTCTCGGCGAGCCCAACTGGTCGGCGAGGAAATCCTCCCAAGTCCGAGTACCGTCAGCGTGGTCGAGAGTCAGGTTAGCGCCGGCCCGATGTGCGCGGGCGGCCTGACCCGGCAGCCAGACCGGCATGATCAACCGGTGCTGGTGATTGGCGTGCAGGTACCCGCGCAGCAGATCGGCCATTGGGTACGCCTGCGGCCCACCGAGCTCGGGCACCAGGCCGGCGGGCTCGCCGAGAGTGAGCTGCACGAGCCGGGCCGCCACGTCGTCGGCGTCGACGGGTTGGAACCGGAAGCCCGCCGGAACCGGCACGATGGGCAGCTTCGCCATGCCCCGTACGACCATCAGGATCGATGCGTGGAACTGGGTGGCCCGCAGCGTCGTCCACGGCAGGCCGGAATCGGCCACCAAGCGCTCGGCGGCTAGCTTGGAGGCGAAGTAGCCGAACATAGCGCGGTCGATGCCGCCGACGACTGGGATCCGGTCGGCACCGACAACCGAGATGTACACCAGATGCCGCGCCCCGGCCCGCGACGCTGCCCGGACCAGGTTCAGGGCCTTATCCTCGTCACCCTTGCTACTACCCGCGCAGTGCACGATGATCTCTGCCCCTTCCACCGCAGCTTCGATCCCCTCACCCGTGGCCAGGTCACCGGTCACGAACTCGATCCCCTCCGCTGCCTCGCGGCTGCGCCTGCTGAGCACCCGTACTTTGCAGCCTGCTTCCCGCAGCCGCGGGACGACGCGTCGCCCGAGCGTACCTGTGCCGCCGGTGACCAGAATGTCTTGCATGGTCGTTCCTCCCTTGTTTCTCTGTGCTTTGCATGCTTCTCAGAGACTCGTACAGGAGACGAGCGAGCACGGGCAGACGTGACACCCCTCCGTTTGTTCGCTGTCCGGATATGGGCCTACAATAAGACAGAAGGCGGAATGCGAGCAATGGATGAATTCAAGCGCAAGGAGAACCAGGGAGAAGAGTTCGAGCACTATCGCGTGCTGCTCTTTTCCATTGCCTATCGGATGACTGGGAGCGCGAGTGACGCGGAGGATCTTGTGCAAGAAACCTATCTGCGCTATCAGGTGAGTGCCAGCCACGAGATCGTTTCCTTGAAGGCGTATCTCAGCACAATTATTACCCGTCTGGCGCTGGATTATCTGAAATCGGCTCGTGTCGCCCGCGAACAGTATATTGGAGCCTGGCTGCCCGAACCTATCCTCACATCGGAGGACGGCGGCTTCCTTCTAGCAGACCTTGAGCAACAAGAAGCGCTTTCGCTGGCCTTTTTGCGCCTGCTCGAGGCTCTCAGCCCGCCTGAGCGCGCCGTTTTTCTCCTGCACGAAGTTTTTGATTACCCTTTTAGCGAAATTGGCACCATGCTGGAAAAAAGCCCGGCCAATTGCCGTCAGATCTTTCATCGGGCTAGGCGAGCCTTGCAAGACAAGCGTGTGCGTTTCGAGCCCGAGCCACAGCGCCAGCGCCAACTGCTGTTCAGTTTTCTTTCCGCCAGTCAGGCCGGGGATATGGCGGCTCTGACCAGCCTTCTGGCCCAGGATGCCGTCTCTTGGTCAGATGGTGGCGGTAAAGTGCAGTCGAACCTCAAGCCCATCCACGGCCAGCAAGCCGTGGCGCGTTTCTGGTCTTTCTGGCTGAGCCTAACGCGCACCAATCAGCGGCCTCTGACCGTTACGCTAGCCGAGATCAATGGTAGCCCATCCATCTTATTCTGGGAAGAAGACAGCCTAGTCATAGTCATCAGCCTGACCCTAAGCGCCGAGCGCATTAAGGAGATCTATGCTCTGCTAAACCCTGCGAAACTGGCCTATCTGCAAAAACAGCTCTCCAGTTCCAGAAGACCAAGCAGCTTTGAATAACTGATAAACGCCCGCAATTGCCCAAACGCCCAACTACTTGCCAAGCGTCATCGTTATCTCGTCCAGCAACTGCTGAAGTGGCACTGTTCGATAAAAGTTCACCGCTTGGTTATCAGTTGTAATTGTGTAATGCTCCACAGGTCCCCAAAACTGCACCCCTTGCAGCCCGGCTTCAATCCCAGTTGGGTCGTATAAGTGGAGAAACAGCACGACTCGCTCACCTACCCGAAATGTATACAGATAGTCAGGATACTGTTCAAACCTATCCTTGCCAATGCTTCCACCCCAAGCGAACACTCGGAGTTGCTGTTGGGGCAGCTGTCCTTTCAGGTATCGTTCAACCTCAAGCGTGACTGGCCTGAAAATAACGTGGCGCGCTGCCTGCGGGTTAGCTGGTCGTCGTCCATCCGCAGTGGTCCAACGGGCCGGCTCAACCTGCTTGATCGTGCCAATAACGATAATGGTCGATCCCTTCGCTGACATCGGAGTATTTGCCTGACCATCTCCGACAATAATCAAACCTGCTGGTGCGTCTGGTGCAGATGTTGGTAAAACTTGAGGCGATGGTAAAACTTGAGGTACAATTGTACGTGGCACTGGATGGGCTCGAGGTGCGCTGCTCATTGGCACGGGAGTCATGCGCGGCAAGACAACCGTCGGTGGCGGCGTCGGCTTTCGCTACCGTCAGGCGTCCTTGCTGATACAGGGCGACGACAAGCTCAACAGTACTGCAATACAGTAGCAGAGTCAAATACCTTACAACAACTGCAGAGAGTTCTGCGTTACATAATATACAGGTGAAAAAGGTAGAGTGATGCGAAGCTGTTATTGCGGTTGACGTGCAAGACAATTTTGTCTTTGCGGGCTGGGGCTATGCTGCTCCTTAGTCGCCCAGAACGCGTTCACGGAACCAAACCTTGCTGAGTCGTGCACAGGAAAGCTTGGTTGCATGATCAGGCTAAGGCCCATCAGTCCTTAGCACTCTACTGTTCACCGTGATCGTGCCCCATTTACGAGCCGTTCATGTGATTAGGAAACGATCCACATGGCTAGAATCGGGCGCGATCACAATAACCTCAGAGATGCTGAGGCACGAAAACACTACAGACGGAGCCATGGATAGTGTACTGATCCACAACGTGCTTGACAAGTTGCCAGCCGCTGAACTTAAGCACAGCTTGACCACCTTTCTCCGCCCAATGCTTGACCTGCTGCCCGACCGCCGCTTGCAGCGCACCGTCTTGCCGTTTTGGGACCACCTAGCTATAATTAAGAACATGGAAGAAAAAATCGGAAGCGAAGCATTAATACCAAATCCAGCGCTTCAACCCTTTCAGGTTTTAGTGGGCGAATGGCAAACCATCGGGTCTCATCCCTCCCTTCCCGGTACTCCCTTGCATGGTCGTACAACGTTTGATTGGCTTGCGGGTGGCGCTTTCTTGATCATGCACTCAGAGATTGACGACCCCAACGTTCCGAGCGGTGTCGCCATTTTTGGGAGCGATGATGTGGCCAAGCAATATTTTATGCTGTACTTTGATGAACGTAGCATCTCAAGACAATACGACGTGACCTTGACCGGAAATCAGCTCAAGTGGTGGCGCGACGAGCCCAGTTTTGCTCAGCGATTCACCATTACCATAGAAGACAACAGCAACAAGATGGTTGGTAAGGGTGAAATGTCACGAGAGGGAGCAGCCTGGGAGCAGGACATAGCACTGACGTACATACGATTAAGGTAACGCATTCGCACCTCCCTCCCTTACCAATTTGCGGTGCATCCCAAGTAAACTTGGATATGTGGTGTTCCAATTTTGGGCTACGTGGCCAACTCCAAATTTTCCCTCAAAAAACAATATCAAACCACAGTTTCATGGTGGAGTCTGATAGTGAGTCACAAGAAGCCGTGAGATGCAGCTCGAATACTGCGTCAGCAATAGTCCTTGATAGAAATGTTACTTTAGCTCTGAAGGCGGATAGAGTCGCCCCTGGCTCATCACCAGGGGCGTCGTCGTAGAAGGGCACCATTGGTGGCGTAGACAACTACTGCTGTTCTCTCTGCTCACGCGCCATGGCTCCTGCTACCTACAATGCCGCCATCCGCTCAGCGCCCGGCGGTGCCGAGGTCGTCGGAGCGGCCGGCCGAGAGGCGGGACCACTGCGAGATCGGCCGCCCGTCGAGACGGAAGGCCCCCCCCGTGCGGCCCACGAACGGCTGCGGCCAGCCCTCCGGAGAGTCCTCCCACGGCTCCTGGCGACCGTAGACCGTCATGTCGAGCATTCCGTAGCTGTTCCCCATCACCTCGCACCCGCGGCCGGTGGTCCAGTACGTCTCGAACACGCGGTCGCCGTCGCGCAGGTAGCAGGCCTTCATCCCGAAGTGGCCCCCGGGAGCTATCCGGTCCAGGGACTCCTCGGGCACGGAGTACCACGGCATCTCCCAGCCCATGAAGTTGCGGTAGCGGCTCGACTCCTCGTACGGACCCTCGCAGAACACCGCGAAGGTGACGTCGCGCGAGTGCAGGTAGGACAACTCAAGCACGTGGCCGGTGTTGAACGTGCAGCCTTCGCACTGGTCGGCGGCGGGGAGGCCGGTGTGCCACATGTGGTACGACGCGAACAGCTGTGACCGGCCCTCGAAGGCGTCGATGAACGGGACCTCGCCGGCGGCGCCGATCACCGGCGTCGCCGCGTCGACCTCGACCATCGGCAACCGCCGGCGGGCCGCTGCGATCGCGTCACCCTCGCGGGTGTGCACCTTCTCCCGAACCAGCAGCTTGTCCAGTTCGGCCTGGAAGGTGGCCCGGTCGACGGCCGAGGGTAGGCTCGGTGCGTTGGTGGCGGCTGCTGGTGGCCTGAGGTTCTTCGAGACATCCTTCATGGCTCTCTCCTTCTGTCGTTACAACAACTTGGCCTCAATCGCTGGCGCAACAGCGCTTCGCCCCTTTCATCTTGGAGCGGACAGGTTACCATAAACCTTTATAAACTCTATTGTTCATCAATACCGTCTCGGCACGTGTCACAGCTCTTTTCTTTCCCCTCTCCCGCGCACTGGGAGAGGGGTGGCCAGCAGGCCGGGGTGAGGGACTAGTCCACCGATCTCGCCATTATGCAGCGCGAGCTGCGTACGCTTTACCCATACGTCGGTCGCTGCGGCCATCCCGCTGGCGAGTCTTCCCAATCCTCCTGACGCCCATACGGTGTCACGTCAAGCATGGCTACAACATCAGAGAGCCATTCGACACCACGGGCATAGGCCGAATAGGTATGGAACACCTCATCATCAATGCGGAAGAAGACGCTCAGCCCGTGAGCTTCCGAAGGCTGGTCACTCTCCTCTACCAGCATGCCCATCTTCTCCAGCTCGGCCGCACTACGGAAGTTGTGGACAATCGGTGCGACTGACGCATCGTGTGTAACATGGAAGTCGTAGTTAAAATCGCTTCCATATGACGAGTACCACGGCACACTCCAACCGTGCTGCTTCTTATACGCCTCAAGCTTAACTAGTGGAGCGCGTGAGATCATGGCAAACGACGTGTCATGACCATGCAGCATCTTCAAGTCGCCAAGTGCATCCGCAAACCCCGTGCAGCCTGGGCAGCCGGCGTCCCAGCGCGGATCGAACATGAAGTGGTAGATGATCAACTGTCGGCGTCCGTCGAACAGCTCCAGCAACGTAACCTGCCCGTCTGGGCCCATCAAGGGATACTCCTTGTCGATCTTAACCATCGGCAATCTACGCCGTGCAGCGCTCAGTGCATCATTCGCGCGCGTGACCTCCTTCTCCTTGACCAGCAATTCCTTGCGTGCGGTCAGCCATTCGTCCTGTGAGACGATGTTCGGATGGGCGATAGTCGCAGTTGTCATGTGTCGTCCTCCTTGCTTGAACACCATCATACCAACGACCTGCGACACCTACCGTCACACGTAATGAAGATACACCTATTGTAAATACTTATATACTGTAGTATCACTCAATACTCTTGACAAAAGAACAAATATGTGGTATAATGCACACCGTTCTGACAAGCCCTCATTCTCTCCTATGGAGGATCATTGTCTATGTCGCACCCCAATCAGGTCGCCAAGAACCTCCCATTGCTTTCATTGCTCCCATTGCTAAATCATTGCTTAGCCATTGCTTTTTTATTGCTTTCTACCCCTCTATCTGCTGTCAAGAGCAATCGCCGCCATTGCTTTTCGCCCGAGCAATACGTTCCATTCTATCCTTTTCCAATGCGCTAAAACGCTCTTCCTCTCGTCGTTCGGTCACCGTCTATAAGGAGGATTGCTAACAATGCCATTCAAAAAAGGTCACTCTGGCACCCCAAAGGGGCGTGTCTCCGGCCCTGTCGAGGCCAAAGCGCACGCCCGTTTCCGCAAACAATTCGGCCCCACGGCTGAAAACGAGGTCATCAAAGCGGTCATCGCCGCCGCCAAAGAAGGCAACCTTCCGGCCGCCACCTGGCTCTGGGAGCCCAAATACGGCAAGCCCTTCGCCGTAGACCTCGTCTGCTTGATCTAACGGGGCTCCACATTAGCATTTTCGGCGATCACCTCTTGGTACCAGCGCCCGCTATCCTTCAAAATCCGTTCTTGCGTGGTGTAATCAACATAAGTAATGCCAAAACGCTTGGTATACCCGAAGGCCCACTCGAAGTTATCCATCAACGACCACACATAATACCCACGCAACGGGACCCCGGCCTGTATCACCCGTTCTGCCTCGGCGAAATGTGCATGCAGATACCGCGTCCGCGCCGGGTCATGAACCTGTCCATCAGCGCCGACCTCGTCGGCAAACGCCGCACCGTTCTCAGTCACATACAGCGTCTTAGGTCCATACTCACGATGCACTCGCAGCAGCAAGTCGCCCAACCCCTGCGGATACACCTCCCAGCCCATCTCGGTAATCTCTGCCCCCTCGCCCCGTAGCTTCTCAGGGCCGCGCTGTGCGAATTGGAGCGGCTCGTTGGCATCATAGGCGATGATGGCGCGGGTGTAGTAATTGATGCCAAGGAAATCCGTGGGCGTCGCGATCACCGCCAGATCATTCGGTTCAACCTGTGGCATCGCAGCCCCATACAATGTCTGCATGTCTTGTGGATAGCCCCGGCCCGCCAGCGGATCAAGAAACCAACGATTAAAAAAGCCGTCGAACGTCTGCGTAGCTTGCTGGTCAGCTTCCCGGTCCGAGGCCGGATCGCCCGGCGTCAGGTTAAGCGTAATGCCCACCTCCAGCTTGCTATTCGTCGCGCGGATCGCTTGTGTTGCCAGCCCATGCGACAGCAACACATGATGTGCCGCTGCCAGCGCCTTGCCCAGATCCCGCTCACCCGGTGCATGTTCGCCCAACAGATGCCCTAACATGCTGGTGCACCACGGTTCATTGTGCGTGATCCAGCGTTGTACGCGGTCGCCAAGCCGCCGTACCATCGTATCAGCATAGTTGGCAAAGGTCTCCGCCGTCGCGCGTGCCGGCCAGCCACCCCGATTCTGGAGCGTTTGCGGCAGGTCCCAGTGGTACAGCGTCACGGCTGGCGTGATACCAGCTTCCAACAGCCCTTCAATCACCCGTTCATAAAAATCTAGACCCTGCTGATTAAGCGCACCGCTGCCACTGGGCATCACGCGCGGCCAAGCAATCGACAAGCGGTAGGATCGAATGCCGATCTCCTGCATCAGCTTGATATCATCACGCCACCGGTGATAATGGTCACAAGCAACATCACCGTTCGCTCCATCTGCAATCTTGCCAAGTGTATGGCTGAAGGTATCCCAGATCGATGCTCCCCTACCGTCTTCCCGCACTGCGCCTTCGATTTGATACGCCGCCGTGGCTGTGCCCCATAAAAAATCGGCCGGAAAGCCGCCGCTCTGTGGCATGGGTAACCTCCTTGGTTATATGTAGAGTAGCATAGCTTGCGAACGCTGCTACACAGCCGCGTGCCCATCATTTGTAGTGGAACTCCTTCTTTCCCCTCGCCCGCGCACTGGGAGAGGGGTGGCCCGCAGGCCGGGGTGAGGGTCCCTCCCCTCGTCACGAATTATGAGGTATGATTCAAACAATGCCCGGCCAGCGTTGTCCGGTACTTACCAGGAGGGGGTATGTTACAGGAAACGATGGTCAATGGTCAGGCCTGGCTATCCGAAGCCATCCACATGCTGGGTGACTTGCTCGGTAACACCATCCGGCAACAAGCTGGTGAGCGTATTTTCGAGCTCGAAGAAGACGTACGCCAGCGCGCCAAACTTCTACGGACCATGTCAAACCGCGCGGCGGAGGCCGAACTGGCGCAGCTCATTAGCCAACTGAGCGTCGTCGAAGCAACTCAGCTCTTGAAGTCCTTTACCCATTACTTCGCGCTGGTGAACTTAGCCGAACAAGTAACTCGTCTCCAGGTGCTACGGGCGCGCGACCTCGCCGCACCCGAACAACCCCGCGCTGAATCCATCCTCGCCGCCGTTACGCACCTGCGTGCTGCTGGCGTTCTGGCCGGCCAGATCCAGGCAGCCCTGCCCACCATGTGTCTTCAGCCCGTCTTTACAGCGCATCCGACCGAGGCTCAACGCCGCTCAGCTCTCGAATCGATCCGCCGCATTACCGCCGATCTACCGGAGCTCCTTGAGGGCGGCCTTTTGCCGCGCGAGCAAGCCGAGCGCAAAAGTCGCATCGCGGCGGAGATCGATGGTCGCTGGCAAAGTGACCAGCTCCGTGTCAACAAGCCGTCGGTCCTCGACGAGGTCAAAAACGGGCGCTTTTATATGGCAACCACCTTGCTCGATGTGATCCCGCCCTTATATCGTGACCTCGAAGCTGCCTTGCACGCCGTCTATCCGGAAACTGAATGGACCGTGCCGCCACTCCTACGCTTTGGCTCGTGGATGGGCGGCGACCGCGACGGCAACCCCAATGTCCAACCGGCAACGACCATCGAAGCGGTGCGCCTGCTCCAGATCGCCCAGCTCGAATTTTATACCTGGCAGATCGATGCCGTGAGCCACCAGTTGGTGCCCTCGGTACGCGAGGTGCCGGTGACGGCTGAGTTAGAAGCATCCTTGCGCGAAGATGCTCTCCTGTTTCCTGCGGTAGCTGAGGTGGTCGCGAACCGCAATCCTTTCGAACTCTACCGCCAGAAATGTACCTATATTCTTGCCAAGCTTGAGCGCACCCTCGCATGGACGCGCGAGATCCAACCCCAATGGGGCCCACAGCGTCCGGCCACGCTGCCGTCGCCCGCCAACTGGTATTGTGGGGCCGCCGGCTTGCAGGCGGATCTGGCGATCATGGAGCGCAGCTTACGGACGCATGCTGCCGCTGGCTTAGCCGATGCCTTGCTGCATGATCTGCAGCGCCTCGTCAGCGTCTTCGGCCTCCATATGGCGACCCTTGACATCCGCCAGCATAGCGCGCGTCACGCAGCGGCGCTGGCGGATGTGCTGGCCGTTGCCGGAGTAACGACCCGCTACCTTGAGATGGAGGAAGCGGAGCGCGCCGCCTTGCTATCCCAGTTGCTCGATGAGGCGCGCCCTCTCGTGCCGACGCGCCTGCCTTTCACTCCGGAGACCGTCGAAACGATCAACGTGTTACGTACGGTCGCGGCCTTGCACGAGCAACTCAATCCCGATACGATCAGCACCTATATCATCAGCATGACGACCGGCGCCAGCGACGTGCTGGCGGTGCTGCTGCTAGCGCGCGCCGCCGACTTATACGATCCCGTGGCCAACGTGAGCCTGCTTGATATTGTGCCCCTCTTCGAAACACGCAACGACCTACAAAATGCGGCCCAAATCATGGCAAGCCTGTTCCACACTGCCCCCTACCGGCAGCATCTCGGCTTGCGTGGCAACGTCCAGGAGGTCATGCTCGGCTACAGCGACTCGAATAAGGACTCGGGCTTTATGGCCGCTAACTGGGCGTTGTATGCGGCACAGTCTGAACTGGTCACCCTAGCCCAGGACCAGGGCGTCCACCTGCGCTTGTTCCACGGGCGCGGCGGAGCCATCGGGCGCGGTGGTGGCGCGGCCAACCATGCGATTCTGGCTCAGCCGCCGGGCACGGTGCGTGGTCAATTACGTCTGACCGAACAAGGCGAGGTGATCTTTGATCGCTATGGTCATCCCGGCATCGCTGCGCGCCATCTTGAGCAATTAGTCAACGCCCTGCTGCTGACGACCTTTGATCTCCATACCAAGCAGGTACCGGAGACGTGGATAGCCGCTTGCGACGAGCTGGCCGACACCTCAGCCACTGTGTACCGGGGCCTAGTCTATGATCATCCCCGCTTTCTCGAATATTTTCACTCCGCCACGCCCATTACCGAGATCGCCCGCCTCAACATTGGCTCACGTCCCTCCAGCCGTGGTGGTTCGGGTCGCATCGAAGATCTACGAGCCATTCCCTGGGTCTTTGCCTGGATGCAGAGCCGCCATACCTTGCCCGGCTGGTATGGCCTAGGCAGCGCGCTCACCGGCTATCGTGACCAGCACGGCGCGGACGGCCGTGCCCTCCTCCAGGAGATGTATCGGGAGTGGCCTTTTTTCCGCACGTTGCTTGATAATGCCCAAATGATTTTGGCGAAGGCCGATATGCGCATCGCCCGCTCCTATGCCGCACTCGTGGAGGACCATGACCTGGCCAACGAGATTTGGGGTCGTATTGAAGACGAGTTTGAGCTAACAACGACCGCCATTCTGGAGATTACCGGCCAAGCCCAACTCCTCGATAATGCTCCCACGCTACAACTGTCCATCGAGCGGCGTAATCCCTACATCGATCCCTTAAGCGTCATCCAGGTCGAACTCCTATGCCGCCTACGCGCCGCCTCCGATGAAGATGTGGAGGCCTTGCGCGAGGCCGTTTTGTTAAGCATCAACGGCATCGCCGCTGGCCTTAAAAATACCGGCTAAGGTGTATGATGGTATGGCTGGATCGCAAGCTTTATGCCGGAGATACCGAACGTGTATACCCAACCGGCTGCCGCAGCAGCCTATGATCGGCTCCCACCCTATCCCGGCTTGATCGGACGCCAGCTAGCCCAGCGTCTGGTCGAGCTTGTCGGTCGGGGTGCCCGTGTCCTTGAGCTTAGCGTTGGTACCAGCCGCCTCACGGCGGCCCTGCTGTCCGCTGGCGCGCGCGTCGTTGCCATCGATCTTGGTCCACAGCTACTTCAATCGCGGGAGGCCACACATACGGGAACAACGGCGGTGCGTGGCGATCTACAAAACCTACCATTCGCGACCCATTCGTTGGATGCAGCGCTGGCCGTCGATCTGCTCCACCTGGTCCCCCATGCCATGGCGCTGGTCCGGGAAATGAAACGCGTCTTGCACCCCGGCACCCCGCTGATCCTGGGCAGCGATTGGCGCGATCCCACCACGATCGACGCCCGCATCCGTACCCAGTGGCTCCACATCGTGGGCGATCTGGTCCCGGACCTTCCGCCACCGGCTGTGGCTGCGCCAACCGCACTCCTGTCAAGCCTATCTCAAGCAGATGCCCAGGTCGAGCCCGAGTCGGCGCTGCTCGAATGGAGCGATCAGGTATCGGCGGCGACCATGCTTGATGCCATCGCCACCCGCCAGGAACGTGAATCCCGCTGGTTGTCGGACCCCCAGCTCCGGCACTCCGTGGAACTCCTCAACACTTGGATGTTCGCGCAGCACATCGATCCCCACGCCACCGATATCGCCCTCCGTGAATTCCGTATCACCCTGATTCGCTGGCCGGCCGGTGGCAGCTAGCATGCTCAATCGCTGTCAACGACGCTACGTTGGACGTCACGCTCCTTAGCTCTTGACAGTCGTGCTTGCTACGCCTATACTATCCAGCGTGGATATAGTTAGGATGGATAGAAAACGCATGGCAGATCAGCAATCGGGTTCCGATTTCAGCCTGACCCCAGCCACCTTTCATATCTTGTTGGCGTTGGCTGATGGCGAACGGCACGGCTATGCCATCATGCAGGCCGTGGCGCAAGAAACAGGCGGCACGATGCGGCTCGGGCCAGGCACACTCTACCGCTCGATTCGGGTCATGTTGGCGCACAACCTAATCGCGGAAACGGATGAACGGCCTGACCCTACCCTTGATGACGAACGCCGCCGCTATTACCGCCTGACTGATCCCGGCAAGCACGTGCTACAGACCGAGATCGAGCGCCTCATCCGCATCGTACAACTGGCACAGGCCAAGCCCCTTCTGGCTAAGCCTCAACCAGGTGGTGCACTATGACCGGCAGACCGACGATCATGGCGTCAATTTGGCTCTACCGGCAACTGTTAATCTTCTATCCGGTTGACTTCCGCCGTGCCTATGGTAGGGAGGTGACGCAGGTCTTTGCGACCCAATGCCGCCAGACGACCAATAGGCAAGGGTTGTTACATCTATGGCTGGTGACGCTTGTTGATTTGCTAACGAATGCACTGGAGGAAGTTCTTATGATTGCCAATCGTAAACGTCAGTTGATTCTGGTGACAGGACTCCTGTTCGGTTTGGCGGCCGGTATCGTAGGCAGTGTGAATGCTGTCACCTCTGCCACGCTCGTTGGGGACATCGGCGAAGAGGTCATCTCCTACATTGCATTGCTCACTATAGCCGCGCTTGCCTTCGGATCGGGCGTAGTTGCAGCCCGCGCCTCAAAACGTGCCATAACGGGTCTGTGGGTTGGGCTGCTTGTTGGGGGCATCGCTTCCTTGATCGCCACTTCTGCCCGCGTAGGGTATAGCATTTCTTTTTATGACACGGTGCGAAACGATCCGGGCGAGATACGTGACTGGATACATAGAGGCGGAGGATCGTTCGTAAGCTATCTAATCGCAGATCGGATCGGCGGCTACATCTACACTACACTGTTTGTCGGGTGTATCTGTGGGGTTTGTGGCATTGGTGGCGGGCTGATCAGCAAAGCACGGGAGATGCGGCAAGTCAGCTAGAAAACTAAAACTATTGTCACACGTTCTCATGTGATCCAGTCCATCGTCCCGGATCTAGGCCCGTAAGGCTCCACTCAACTGCGTGATGCCGGCCCGCCAGGTCGTAGGCTCTGTCAGCGCCGAGACCATGAGATGAACCCCCGGCACGTCGCCATAAAAAAAACCGGGATGCGTGAGCACGCCATGCTCAATCAAATACAGCACCAATGCTTCTTCGTGCGACCAACTCCGCAACCGCAGAAAGAGGTAATAACCGCCGTCAGGTGGCCGTGCCTCGATCTCCGCGTGATCCGCCAGCTCCTGGAGTGCCCAATCTATATTCTGTGCGACGCGGTCACGCATCGACTGAACGAAGGCCAGCCCATGCTCAAACAGCTGCGGCAACATATGCTGCGTCAAACTGTTACTGCCTAAAAAAGTGTCATTGAGTAATTCGAGCCGCTCCCCATACTGTTCCGCCGCCCCGCCGCTCAACGCAATCCAGCCCAGCTTTAAATCGGGCAGGGCAAACAGTTTCGAGATCCCATTGAGGTGAAAGACCGGTACCGCCGGGTGCAGTGCTCCCAACGGCGGCGTCTGGTCCGCACGATACGTAAAAGGCGCGAAAACCTCGTCGCAGATGACTGGCAGCGCCAGTTGGTTAAGTACCGCCAACGGCTGTTGGATAATCATGCCGGTGGGATTATGCGGCGAAATCAATAAAACCGCCCGTGTGCGAGCGTCGGCAGCTGCCCGCACGCTGGTCTCGTCCACCGCCCACCCGCGGGTTTCATCAAGCTGGTATGGTCGTAGCTCGATATGGTGCACGGCAGCCAAGTATTCGAATAATGGATACGTCACATGGGGTCCCAGCACATTGTCGCCGGGCGCACACAACAAGGCAAACAAGAGTGAGTACGCTTCGCTCGTGCTAGCGGTAATGAAGATAGCATTGAGATCGAGTCTAAGCACCGGACTGCGCGTGGCGTAGTAGCCTTGAATTGCCCTACGAGCCGCTGGCTGGCCATGTGGATCGGGCTGGTACAGTCGCTTCGCCCAATAACCATCAGCGGCTTCACGAAGTAGTGCTGGTGGAAATAAGAGCCCTTGCGCCGTGGGATTGCTGGATGTCAGGTCAAGGTACCCGCCCTGCCTGCTCCGCTCGATCCGTGCTTGCTCGATCAAGTTGGGTGAAAGGTCACCATCCGCCCAGAACCCAGTCATCACTCTTCCTGCAGGCTAAGAACACAACAGAACGCGAGACCCTTGGCCTCGCGTTCTCCCTGATGTACGCCGTGGCGTTGTATTAGAACGCGTTTACGGTGATCTGCCGGAGGCCCAACTCTTCACGGTACGGGGCATAGTTCTGCAGATCACGCGCCAGGTGGTTAATCGTATCCCGATCATACGGATCATCATACGCAATCCGCAACTCTTGAAGGCCTGCTACCCATCTAGGCTGCGGGTGATAGATAATACGCCCGTCACATACATCGAGTATCCCGTCCCGTGCAAGCTCGCGAATCGCACTATCGACACTCCACGGATCACGCGACAGGCGCAGGGCCAGTTGTTCGGGGGTCACGACAAATCCACTATGCTCGGCATACAGCAGGACCAGCGCCAGCTTGCACGAGGTGTTTACTGCATCTTCCAGCAGTTGTACGATGCGGGAGTCCAACATAAGGACCTCCTTTTGATCAGCACTGATCAACCTACATCAAGGTACTGCGTCGGCTCGGTCTGACCCAAACCGGTGGGGGATATGGTTGCAGGACTATAACCAACGATAGTATAGCACGCTTTCCCCCAAAAAATGGGTCTAGCGTGGAACGGTGGAACGCATTTGGAGGCGGGGAGCAAGGCCCTACTAGGTTTCCAGAAACGCCAGGAGGAGCGCGTGAAAGCGCTCAGGATCATCATTCCAGGGAAAATGGCGGCAGCCGGCCATGGGCATCGCGTGTAAGAATGCGGAGTGCGCCTGCTGTGCCACCTTGATCTGGCTCGGCGACACAACATCATCACGCGTTCCATGGATCGCTAACGTCGGCACCTGCAAACCACCGAGTTCGGATCGCAGATCGGTACCCATCATGGAGCGGACGGACCGCCGCACGTTATCTGACGACGGCTTCACACTAGCCGCCAGAATTTCAAGCATGTCCTCTTGGCGACTCTCATTCAGAAATTGTTTGAACAAGAATGTTGTTACTTCCGGCCAGTGGGCCATCGCCTGTGCAACGCTCGGGATTGCTGCCAGCTTCAGCAACGGCGACAGCGCACTGCCGCTAATCGGCGCGCCCACCGTCACAACGCGCTCGATACGGTCAGCATGCTCGATGGCCGTTTTGAGTGCTACCATGCCCCCCATCGAATGACCAACTAAGCGCACCTTGTCGATACCCATCTCATCCAGGAAGCGTGTCACTTGGTCGGCATAGGCGGGAATGGAGGGTGTAACGTGACGCTGCGTCGTATCACCGAAACCACTGAAGTCGAAGGAAAAGGTGCGGAACGTTTGTGAGACCACTTCTATACTAGGCAACCAATAGCGCCATGAGCCGAGCCAACCATGCAAAAACAAGACCGGCCTGCCATGGCCAAAAACTTCATAATGCACAGCTTCTTGGTCAAGGTAGACCACGCTCATCCGACGCTATCCAACCATCCTGCTCAGGCAGCTCGGTGATTATAAGGAGGCAGGCCGACCATCTTTGAACGTAAGGCCGCCAGATTATTCTCGCGTTCGAGTACCGAGCGCCGCAGCTTCCATTGCAGTCCGGCAATCTCATCTGCCAACCCGCGCAGTTGTTGCATTTCATTTTCGAGATCCGCCAGCAACTGCTCGCTGGCCAAGCTAACGGGCGGTTGGCCCTTTTGGGCTACGGCGTTGTTAAGGATCGCGATGCGATCTTGCATAGTTGCCAGCAGCCCCATCAGATTACCCCAACTTTGTGCCTCAGCTACCTGGGTAGTTCGCTGCACAGCCGCTCGCTCGTCGAACCATGTGCCGATCTGTCCCTGAAGCGCCTCAAGGCGTCGTTCAAGGTGCGGAAAACCCGCCGCCTGCGCCAGCGCCTCCGGCGACAAACCCGGCTTATCGTTGTCGGCAATCCGCGTCACATCACGATTAACCTGCGCCAGCGCGGTACCAATTTGATTTTGACGGATGGTCACGGCCTCTTGCTCACTCAGCACGTCTAGGAGCATCTCGCGTAAGCGGAGGGCTTCGTCGGCAGCACGACTATCGCTGCGTTGCAACAAGCGGGGCAGCAAGATGATCAGCCCCAACAGCAACAGTCCATTGAGAATGATTGCAGTGATAATGATCGGCAAGGTCATACGGCATTTCTCCGTCTTTCGCCAATTATAGGGAACAGGCCTTAGGGGAGCAATGGGTTACCCCCCCTTAGGGGTTACGTCTGCATTACACAAGCGGTACCGCGTACCACTAGCCCCTATGGAGTGCGAGTTTCTTGTATGATGGAGGCTATGCAACAGATCTTGATTATTGACGACGAGCCGGCCATCGTGCAGGTGGTGCGCCAGCGCTTGGAGCGCGATGGTTTTGGTGTTCAGGCTGCGAGCAGTGGGGAAGCGGGGTTGCAGCTGCTTGGCAACCAAACATTTGACGCGATCTTGTTAGATGTAGGCTTGCCCGGCATCGATGGCTTTGAGGTGCTGCGCCGTGTCCGTGCTACTGGCAATGCTGTCCCCGCCATCATGCTCACGGCACGCAGTGACGAGATTGATCGGGTCGTGGGCCTCGAATTAGGGGCTGATGACTATGTGGTCAAGCCCTTCGGTCCGCGCGAACTCGTCGCGCGGTTACGCGCCTTGTTGCGGCGCACCGCGGAAGCCCAAATGCTACGCGGTCAGGCAATGACTGGTGATCGATCGACCAGCCTGCGACTTGATGAAACGCGCCGCACCGCGACCTATCACGGTCACCACCTCGATTTACGACCACGTGAGTTCGATCTGCTGCAACTCCTGGCGACCCATCCCCAGCAGGTCTGGAGTCGCGAAGCATTGTTGCGCAGGGTCTGGGGCACCGACCAGCACATCGATGCCCGCACCGTCGATGTCCATGTACGTCGACTACGGGCAAAGTTATCGGCTGTCATGCCGGAAAGTGATCCGATTCAAACGCAATGGGGCGTGGGCTACCGCTTCGTGCCGGAGGATGCAGCACCGTAGCTCGCTCCCACCGGCTTATGCCAGTGCCATTGGCACACTCGCGATGACGCGGGTGCCACGACCGGGTGCGCTCTCGACGCCTAATGTGCCCTTCAGCAAGGTTTCGACCTGCTGCTTCATAACAGCAAAGCCCATATTACGGTGGCTACGTCCCTCGCTCAACGTCTCGCCAATGTTAAAGCCGCTGCCGTCGTCTTCGATCATCACCTGCAACTGGCTTCCAAGCCCGTCAACCACCACGCGCGCACTCGTGGCACCGGCGTGCTTTTGTACATTATTCAGCGCCTCTTGAATGAAGCGGAACAAGGCAACTTCGTAATGGGCAGGTAAGCGTGTATCAAGGTTTTGTACAGCTACATTGGTCTCAATGCGCCATTTCTCACTGAAGTCATGGGTATAGCGCCGCAGTGTCGGCACAAGCCCTAAATCATCTAAAATCATCGGTCGCAGGTCGAAAATGAAGCGACGCGTATCCTGCAGGACCGTATTAATTGACTTTTTTAAGGTCGCAAGCTCTACACGCGTCTGGGTAACATCCCGGTCGATCATACGCTCGCAGATTTCGGCACGTAGAATGAGATTAGAAAGCATTTGGGCCGGGCCATCGTGCATTTGCAGTGATATCCGTAACCGCTCTTTTTCCTGTGCCTGAATGACTTGGCTGATCAGCGCCTCCTGGTCGGCTGACATCTGGGATGTGATCGCCATTGGCTGCCCATCCTGGCCGATGCCGTCGAACACATCAAGCAGCGTGCCCAATTCCGCTTGCCGATCCCGCGAACGCTTTTGCTTTTCTTGCAATTGGTCAACTTGCGTACGCGCGGACAGAAGCCGCAGTTGTACTTCCTGAACGGTTACGAAGACACTACGAATATCCTCTTTCGAGAAACGATCAATATTGGCTTGAATGTTGCGAACCTGATTGGTCGCATTCATTTCACGTTGGCCCAGCTTGTCGGCTTCGGTTGTCGCTTGCCGCAGCAACCGCTCAATCTCATCGATTTCTTGGCGATTACGCGCTAATTCCTGGCGGTAGCTGTCGCGCAAGCCGGTAACTTGTTCAGGATGTGGCACGATGACCTCGTTGCTTGTGTGAACGTAGTATAGCGCGCCTGGAGGTCGGAAACTGCCCCATTACGAGCGGCCAATGGTACGGGGCCGCCCTCATACACTACATACGACCCAGCCGCAGCTTGATGACATTAATCAAGGCTTCTCGCACAATGTGCTTACTCATCTTCGACGCACCAACTCTGCGGTCGGGGAAAATGATCGGAACTTCACCGATCCGCAGACCCGCACGATGCACGCGGTAGGCCATCTCGATCTGGAATGAGTAGCCGTTGGACCGTACCTGACCCAGATCAAGGGCCTGGAGTGCCCGCCGGCGATAACAGCGAAAACCGCCGGTCATATCGGCCAGTGGTAGCCCCAGGATCGAGCGGGCATACAGATTGCCGCCGCGACTAATGAACTTGCGTGCCAACCCCCAATCGGTTGTGCCACCGCCGCGGATATAGCGTGATCCGATCACCAGGTCATAGCGTGTTTCGGCTGCCGCTAGCAGCGTTGGCAGGTAGCGCGGATCGTGCGAAAAGTCAGCATCCATTTCGAAAATAAACTGTGCGTTACGTTCCAATGCATAGCGGAAGCCGGCGATGTAGGCCGTGCCCAGTCCCTGCTTGCCGGCACGCCGGATTAAATGAACCCGTGCATTTTCCTCCGCTGCTGCCGCCACCACCTCACCCGTTCCATCCGGCGAACCGTCGTCCACGACCAAGACACTAAGACGCGGATTGACCAGCACCTGTGGCAACAGCGCGGTAATATTGGGACGTTCATCATAGGTAGGAATAATGACGACACTATCGGTCACCAGTGGTCGGATTGCTTGTTGTGCCGCCATGTGGGCAACGGGCATCTGCACGCTTTTGTTCCTTTGGCCTAATGCCGACGCTACACCTGCAGCCCGGCCAATGCTCATGAGCGACCGGATTGTAGCACATATGCTCCGACCTATTGTGTTGCGCCCGTTTGCGACTACCACTGCCGGGAGGCACCGCTAACACATGCGCCTAACACGTCCACAGCACTGGCCCGCGCTTGAGCAGCTTTGGAGTCTGGCAACAGTCGCACTGGTTGCTCTGCGCGTGCAACTCACGCCGATCGCCCCCAACGACTTTTGGTGGCATCTAGCGACCGGAAGGCTGATCGCCAACACCGGTCATATTCCACGGTTGGACCAGTTTTCCTACACCCGCACCGCTATGCCGTACTATAACCAGCCCTGGCTGGCCCAGCTTTTCATGTATCGCGTCTATCAAATCGGTGGTGCTGCGTTGCTCGAGCTAGTCCAGGCGGTGATCATCGGTGCAACCTTCGCGCTCTTGTTTCGGCTCTGCCACAACGCCGGCCTAAGTGCGCGGATGGCAGCGCTCGTTACCCTCTGTGGTGCCCTCGTGGCCATGGACAATTGGCAGATACGACCCCAAACCTATGCCCTCCCACTCTTCATAAGCAGCCTCTATATCCTGGAGCGTTGGCGATGTGCCGGTCGGGCCGCCCTTTGGTGCTTGCCGTTGCTCATGGTCATCTGGGTTAATCTGCACGGCACCTTTACGTTGTTGCTCGTGTTGTGTGCTGCCTACTTAGTCGGTCCGCTCATCGACCGCTTGCTCCAGCACCCTCGGGCTCCGTGGATATGGGCTGCCTTGCTACGCCTCGCCGCTTGGACTGCCGTTACACTTGCGGCGACGCTGCTCAACCCGCGCAGTTGGGCCATCTGGTTGTATATTGCCAACCTCCTACGCAACCAGTCGGTCACGCAATTAGTGACTGAATGGGCCTCACCGCTCCGCAACCCCTGGGAGCCGATGACCATTGTCTTTTGGCTTCTGCTGGCACTCTTCGTGGTGTTCATTGCCCGCTGCCGGCGCAAGTTAGAATCGACCCACATGCTATTAGCGGCCGGCTTTACCCTCCTCGCGCTCCAATCCGTGCGAAATATTCTATGGTGGGGTAGCATCGCAGCCCTGATCTGCGCCTACCTCTTGGCCCGCGAACGACCTGCTACGAACCGCCGTCACCTTGAGCTACCGCTGTTGAATCGCATGATCGCGACTCTGCTGGCTGCGCTTCTACTTGCTACCTTACCTTGGTGGAAAGCAGGCTTAGGCTTGCCGCCGGAGTTGGGCAATCTGCTCAGCGTACAAACGCCTCGCACCGCGACGACCCAGCTACAACGTCTGCCAATCCTTCCTCAGCACCTGTTTCACGAGATGGGCTTCGGCTCGTATCTCATTTGGGCCGCTCCCAACCAGCGCGTCTTTGTGGATCCACGCATCGAGCTATATCCCTACGAGCAGTGGCGCGATTATATTCTCCTGGGACAGGGTCGCAATGTCGATGAACTGGCCCAGCGCTACCACTTTGATGGCTGGCTGATCAACCCCGCCGCGCAACGCGATCTTTTAACGGCCTTGGATCATGATCCACGTTGGCAACGCCTATTTACCACCCCTGATGCCGTGTATTTCGGCCCGGCTACGGCTCATACCCCGCTACCCTAAGTCAGCTCAGCCCTCATGGTTGCTTCTGCCACAGCTCGCTCGCGTTGTTTTGGTATTCACGTTTCCAGTCCGCTGCCACGCCCAACGCTTGACTCAAGTTGGGCTGCCCGGCGCGGCTCAAAAGAACGCGATTCGCACCGTATTTGCTCAGCAACTCGACCGCATGCTCGCCCTTGCTGATATGCAGATAATCTTCCCATTGTGCCAGCGGATACAATTCGATACGTGGATCAATAAAGACCGCCGTTTCTGGCAGCGCCCAGATCAAATAGGAGCCATAGCCCATTTCGTTAAAAAGCTTGCTGCCGGGATGCTGATGGAGATACTGCATCACATCGGGTGCCGGTGTTTGGGTTGACATTAACGGTGGACTAGGTGGTGGCAGTACTTGCGCGTTGTAGCCCCGTCCCAGTGGTACGTTGCGTACGAACCATGGTTGTACCCAGATCAGGGGCAGCAGCATCAAACCGCACAGCAGGCTATTAACGGCGGATGCCGAGCGTTGTCGTCGGCTCATAGCCGTGACCGGCTGCGGTACGCTGAGTGCCTGTGCGAGCACCGGCATGACCACCATCCCATACCAGACCACATTGCGCATCCCGGTCCAGGCCAACCACGTAAAGGCACAGACCAGGAGCAGGTCGGTGGGCGTTGGGCGCTGGCGAGCAGTGGCCAGGGCCACCAGGAGCAGCAGGATGCTGATGAAAAAGGTTTGATTGGCCAAACCGTGTGGCGTGGGTGATTGCCATTCGCTGACCAGCTGTTGAATGGATGGATCGGTCACCAGCTTGGCCACATAGCGAAAAATGCCGGTCCCTTGCGGCGTTATCAACGTTGCCAAGGCCGTTATGACCCCTATCAAGGGCAGTTGCGCGACCTTCTGCCAGGGCAGCCGGCCCGCGCCCCTGCTCAGTGTGCGCAACGTTTCACCTGTCGTAAAGAGCGCAACAAGCACCAGCCCCAGGATAAAGGCCCCATGCGTATTGGCCCATATGATCATAAGCGGCGGCAACGCCCACAAGCTGCGCCTACCCCATGCACCCCTCGCGTACTGCGTAAGAATCAACAGGAACAGCGCGAAGATTAACCACGACCAGTTCTGAGTGCGAACGGGCAGGTTATTCAGCGTCATCGCTTCCGCCAGCCCTACTGCTAAGGACGCGAGCCGCCATGATCCACTACGCCGCTGGGCGATAAGACCGACGATGCCAAAAGAAGCTAGGGCTAAGAGCGTGCGCGTAAATACAACGAGCTGCAGTCCCCCCCCACGGTAGATGATGTAGAACAGCCATTCGCCGAGCCAGGCACCATACACAAAGGGGCTAGTGGCCGGCAGCGACCAAGCAAACAGGTTGGTCCGCGGGACGGATCCAGTTTGAGCGATCAGTTGGCCGACACGTAAATGCCACCAGAAATCGAGCGGTGGCAATGGCACGAGACTGGTAAAGACGCCGAACGTGACTAGCGCGAGTACCATATACAGGTGATCGATGCGCAAATATGCCGTGCGCCGATCTGGCCGCACCGCCTGTGCGGTTCTTTGAATCATGTTGCCTCGCTCAGTCACATCGCCTCGTTAGGGCACGTTGATTTGGGTAATGCGAACCTCATTGCCGATCCGGCTACGTGTGTCGGTTGCAGCTGCAAATGGGCTCGTGCCGTCATACCAGCCGACGCGCCACGTATACCTGCCGGGCGGCAGATCGGGTGGTAGTCTCAAATCGAACTGTTCTTCCAAGACTTGGTTGGTCTGCCAGTGGGCAGACCGCAAGATCATCATCGGCAGATGCACGATGCGCGCATTGCCGACGCCGTCTAAACGACTGACGGGAAAGCTCAAGCCGCTGGGTGCCGTTCCGAGCATGCGCCAGCGAAAGATCGCATGCCAGCGACCCGCGCCTGCCCCCGTAATGTTGGCCTGCACGAGTCCGATCTGGTCAGCAAAGCGTGCTTGCTCTGGTGCTGTGTCCACCACGGTGCGTAGCGTTTGTGGCAAGAGTTGCTGGAGCGGCGAATTGCGGGCAAAGGCGAGGAGACCATCGCGTGCATCAATCAGACCCCACTGAGGGGCCTGCAAAAGCTCGCGAATGGCAGCATGATCGTAGCTGACCCCCCCGGCATAGCCGCTACCACTCGTTGTCAAGAAATCAAACAAGGCATCGGGATACGCCGCCTCGATCATATCGAGATGCTGCGCGAGCTGAGCAGCTCCTGCTTCATCAGGATAACGCACGAGCAGCAACGTGCTCCGATCTGCAACATGTGGTGCCAGAAAGTTGGATGTAGCGATAGAGCGACCTGGCGCAACCGTAGCTGCGAGCCAACGATCCTTCAGCCCATCCCGGCTGGTGCGGCGATAGCCGCTCGGGTCCAGACCACTACCCGGCCCTCCACGCCAAAATGGGATCGCCAACGGCGTATCACTTAAGCCAACATGAAAGACTAGAGTCGTACAGAAAAGCAGGCTTGCTTGCCAGGCCATGTATTGGCCACGCCGTCGCGCCGGCACTGCTGCAGCACGGCGCCGCGCGCCATCAATTGTCCCTGCAATGAGAAATGGAACTGCTGCTGCATAATGATGGTAGCTCCAAGCATACGCTGCTCCTGGCCCCGTGGTGATCATCGCCGGCCCAATGATCGCGAGTGCCGGCACTGCTGTCCATGGCGACCAGCACCATAAAAGGGCCGTGGGTAGGACCACCACTACCACGTTAATCGAGCGATCCAGCACACCGCTCATATCAACGTGCAAGATATCGTGGAAGTAATAGCTAAGGTAGGCTGCATCGCCGCTACTAGCAGAACGAAACCAATTGTGGAGGCCGAAGAATACAAAGCAAGTCCAGGCCGTAGCAAGGGCCACCAAACCGAGACCAGTGCGCCGCCGATGGGGCACATCGGCCAGGGCGAACGGTGCCGTCCGCCGGCTTAGCAGCGTCAAGCCTAGGAGGGCGATGGGTCCAGCAATGTACCACTTACACAATAGGCTTAATCCGGCCCAAACGAAGCTCCAGCGCCACCGCCCTTTGGCTACAGCGAGCAGCAACCACATCAGCAGGGGCATGGCCAGGGTATCACCGTGGAGATCGAAAAGAATGGCAGCGACCGCAGTCGGCATCAGCAGGTAGCTCGCTGCACATAACAGCGCCGCCCGGTGACTCATGCCAAGCTGTCGCGCGAGTTGCGCTGCGGGCCAAGCTCCGCTGGCAGCGAGCAAGGCCTGGATGACCAGCAAGCCACGCGGATCGGGCCACATACGGTAGAGCAGTGCCAGGGCAAAGTAGATGACCTCGGCATGTCCTGCCAGTCGGCTCACCATCCCGTTAGGGGCGGAATAGTGTAAGGCCCCCCCACGGGCTGCATCCGCAATGGCTTGCACCATGTTGCCAAGATCAAGCATGCCGCTGTTATACGCACTATAGCGGGCTACACTTAAGGCGGTCAGCAATACCCCCCATACGCTGAGTAGCAGGAGTACTGCTAAAGAACGACGTTGCATAATCTCTCGCACGCGGCAGGTCCACGGGCGATGGACCCGCTCAAGACCAGTAGCGTACCATCGTGCTAACCCTGATGCAACGATTTCGTGGTACGGCATAACACCGTCATACGCCTGATCTCCTTGTAGGACCTCCCAAATAGCTAGAACGAGTGTCGGCTGCTGCTCCGCTAACTATGCGGTTCAGTGCTGCCGGGCAGCAGAAAACGCCGTTGGATCTCTGGAGCGTTAGCCGGCGTCAATAGTGTGAGCGAGCCGAGGATCGAGCGGACCGTCAGGACTTGTCGATCTCGCGGCAAGGTAGCATGCCAGAACAACAAGCTGCCACGGGCGATCATTCCCAGCTGCCATTCTACAGCGATGGTGTCGCGCGATCCACCGGGTATGATGGTATAGGCAATGTCGCCCACGTGTTGAACAAAGGTGGCAGGCGGTGGCTGGGGAGCTGCGAGGCGCCAGGTCTTCAAAATGAGGCTCCAATCCTCGCCTTCATACACTTGCTCCACGGCCAACGACGGAACGTCTTGATCATGCAGAAATGCGCCTAGGGGTGTGCCCGGCAGTGCTGCAGGAAAAGCAACCGGCATCTCGCGGCTAAGCACAGTCCACACTGTGAGAGCGGCTGGTGCCGGTGCGAGAAGCTCGCGCGGATCGGGCAAATCAGGGCTATAACGTTCGGCAGAATCATCAAGTTGATTGGACCATGGCACTGTTTCGAGCAGATCGGCTTGCCATACAACCAAGCTCTGGCCTGTTTCGGGATCAAGACGCGTGGCTCGCAGGACAGCAGCGGTTTGTTGGTCGATCAACAGATGTACTGCGACATGGTCCGCATCTGTGTAAAGCAAATGTATTGCCAACCGTCCACCCACCCGGCTGGTCCCGAGTAGTCGTGGTCTTGCTTGCTGCGCAGACCGTACGAGCGCGAGATCAGCATTGTGCAAATCTCCGGGAAAGCTCCCTAGTGGACCAACGACTGGCAATTGCCGGAGCAGTGGCAGGAGTTGTGCTACGCCCGGTGAGTCGATACTCATCGTTCGACCCACAAACGGGGGTGTCTCAACTGTGTAGCTGAGGTGGTGCTGGCCGTCGGTCACAAGATCGAGGCGGAGGCTGCCATCCATCGCATGCACCATCACCCGTAACCGATGCTCAATACTCCAATCATACCAGCGCTCGATGACCAGTGTTTGACCACCGCTCAAGATGCGATAGCGTTCATGCGCAACGCCGGTTCCGTTCCCTTGCTCCCACCGGTGTAATACTCGCTCGATCACACTCTGGGCGGTTATGTGCGTAGGCGCGGCCTCGGGCGGGACCGGCGTCTGAGCGGAGGCGCGCACGGTCGCAAAGCCGACTACGCAGCACACCGCCAGTCCAACGGCTCGTCGCAATAACCACTGGTTGCGTTCGCGCTGTGCCGGCGTTTGCGCCACCGTCTGGCCGTAAAAACGTGGTGCCCGGAACATCAGCCGCCAGGCCTTGAGAATCAATGATCGAGCATGTTGGAGCGCTGTACGCTCCTCTTGACAGCTATAACAGCCCAGCAGATGTAAACGCGTCTGCCGTCCTGCTTGCTGGTCGTCGGCCTCGATCAACGAATCCATCACTGCCAGACATGTGACTACACGGTTGACCGGCTCAATCCAACCGAGCGTGCGTGCGACATGCCGCAGCAAGGTCATCACACGAGCCTTGCCACCTGGGAAGTGGAGCCACTGCTCAAGATCTTCAGCCGGTACATCCAGCAGGAGCCACACTCCAAGCAGCAGACGGTCGCGCGGCGACCACTCGCCCAACACCGCCACCAGACGCTCAGCATCCGTAGCCCTGAGATCAAGTTCAAGCCATTCACGGGGGCCGACACTTGGCCAGGAAAGCCAGTGTGAGGGCAAAATGTTGTCAAGGTTGGTGACAGCGTACCCTAGGCTCGGGGCGCGATGCAGCGCGACACGCGCCAACTCCAGTGCCGATGGACCATCGCCGGTGGCGAAGGTAGCCAATTGCACGATCGCATCGGCGAAGGCTGGTGCCGGTGGTCGAGCTTGCCTACGCCACTGGGAAAGCCATTGCATAAGGTAATCATACCAAATAGCAGACGATGTATGGTGTCTGGCAGCAGGCGCGCCAGGGGCGGAAGACGTGCGATCAGGGGTTGCTGGTCACACTGGGCGACACGGTTGGTACCAAGGTCGGCGTAGCACCAGCGGTAGCACTTGGTGCGCGCAGGGGTGTGAGCGCCGGGATCGAAGGTGTAGCCACACGGCTGCCGGTTGAAGCAGCATGTAAAGCGAAATAGGCTAGTGTACCGATCAAGAGCAGCAGTGCTATGGCGACGAACATCCAGCCCACGAATGACCGCCCACTGCCGCTGGAGGCGAGCGGCGGCAGCGGAGGTGGAACTACCGCGGCTGCAGTGCTGCGTGGCTGGGGCTCAGATGTTGGCCCTGCTGCAAGTGAGGCGGCTGGCGGGACTGAAGGGTTCTCTTGGGGAGCATCGGTCATGCGCGTCGTGGGCGCGATGTCTGGCGCTTCGCCGGGTGCGAAGGTGAGGGCGACGACCTCAACGGCAACCACTGTGATGTTGTCGCCACCGCCTCGCTCATTCGCCAGCGCGATCAAGCGCTCAACGGCTTTCTGCAAGGATACCAGCGTCACGGCCTGCGCAATTTCTTCTGCTTCGACCAAGCCGTGTAGCCCATCGCTACATAAGACGATCCTGTCGCCGACGGCTACCGGTTCACGAAACAGATCGACGTCAACCGTGGGCCGGTTGCCTAACGCGCGCGTGATGATGTTCCGATAACTGCTGATGCGCGCCTGCTCAGGGGTAATAACGCCGGCGGCAACTTGCTCAGCAACAAACGAATGGTCGCGCGACAGCGACCGTGGCTGGCCGTTGCGGATCAGCAGCGCGCGTGAATCCCCCACGTTGCCGACCAGCACAGCATCATTCAGGAAGACTGCAGCAACGGCCGTCGTCGCCATCTTGCCCTGACCTTGGGCAAAGACTTCGTCGTTGGCTGTGGTAAAGGCGACTCTTAACGCCGCCGCTCGATCACGACCCGGTGTGTCGTAATAGGTTGTGATAATGCGTTTAACAGCCAGATCACTGGCAGTTTCGCCCGCTGCCAGCCCACCCGCTCCGTCGCAAACCAGAAAAAGTGCGCCTTCCGGCCGGCCGGTCGGTGCTTCAATACCATAGGTATCTTCATTATGATCGCGGGCACGACCAACGTCAGTTAGCGCGGCATGTCGAAGCTGCATAACGGTTCCTAGACGGGTCCACTGCCCAGACGTACGGCGCAGCAGTATAGCATAGTGCCTAGTAACGGGCAACGCAGATCCATCCGCTCATCCGCTCAACCTTCCACAGGCACCGGGACGCGATCCAAAATCGCCTTAACAATCGTATTCGCCGTCCGCCCACGGAGGCGGGCTTCCGAGTTTAGCATGAGGCGATGACCTAGAACGGCAGGTGCGAGCGCCTTAACATCGTCGGGCAGAACAAAATCACGACCCTGCAGAGCGGCCCGTGCTTGAGCCGTACGATGTAGCGCCAGCGAACCACGCGGACTCGCCCCCAAGGCAATCGCGGGGTCTTCGCGCGTGGCCCGCACGATGGCGACAAGATAGTGGCGTACGACTTCGTCGACCGTTACCAATGGAACCTGGGCTTGCAAGGCAACTAGGGCTGCAGCCGAGAGTACAGGCTGGAGATCACTCAGGGGGTCGGCTCGGTCAAAACGATCAAGCATAAAGACTTCCTCATTCGCACTCGGATAGCCGATACTGAGCTTGAGCAGGAAACGGTCGAGTTGTGCTTCGGGCAGCGGAAAGGTGCCCTCCAGTTCAACCGGATTTTGGGTAGCCAGCACCAGGAAGGGTCGTGGTAGCCGGTGGGTCACCCCATCCAAGGTAACAGTACGCTCTTGCATCGCTTCGAGCAAAGCCGACTGTGTGCGCGGCGTGGCACGGTTGATCTCGTCGGCCAGCACAATCTGCCCAAAGATCGGTCCCGGTCGAAACTCGAAGTCGCTCGTTTTTTGATTATAAAAGGTGAGCCCTGTGACATCCGATGGCAGCAGATCGGGCGTAAATTGAATGCGCGTAAAGTCGGCATCCAACGAGCGTGCCAACGAACGTGCCATCGTTGTCTTGCCGGTCCCCGGCACGTCTTCCAAAAGCACGTGCCCTTCGCACAGCATGGCAACCAGCAGCAGTTCAGTCATGGCCTGCTTGCCTACGATCACCCGACCCACATTGGCCGTAAGCTGTTTGCCCAGATCAGCAATCGTCTGAGGTGATGTCACAGTTGCTCCTCGTTATGGATAAATGCGATAAAGCTGGCGCGGAAACGCAATGGTATCGCGAATATGGTGGGTGCCGGCGATCCAAGCGGTGCAGCGCTCGATGCCCATACCAAAGCCCGAATGCGGCACGGTGCCGTAGCGGCGGAGATCAAGATACCAGCGGTAATGCTCGGGGTTGAGGCCGTGTTCACGAATGCGCGCTTCGAGGAGCTGCATATCATGGATGCGCTGCGAGCCGCCAATAATTTCGCCATAGCCTTCGGGCGCCAGCAGATCGGCACAATGCACGACTTCGGGGCGTCCATCGACCGGCTGCATGTAAAAGGCTTTGACCGCCGTCGGATAGTTGACGACGAAAACGGGCCGGTCGAACTGCGCGGCCAGAAAGGTTTCGTGGGGCGAGCCAAAATCTTCGCCCCACATAATCGCTGGCAGCGGCTTGTCGTCTGGCTGCACGGTGGTGCCCGTGGCAGCCGCCGCGTTAATCCGTTCAACCGCTTCATCATAGCTGATGCGTGGGAAAGGCGGCTTGACGTTGGCAAGCGCGGTGACATCGCGATCCAGTGTTGCAAGATCAGCCGAGCGTCGTGCCAGCACCCGCTGCACAATCGCGCTCACGAAGTTTTCTTGGAGCACCATGTTGTCGTCTTGATCGGCGAAAGCCATTTCGGGCTCGATCATCCAGAACTCGGTCAGGTGGCGGCGGGTCTTGGACTGTTCGGCCCGAAAGGTCGGGCCGAAGCAATACACCTTGCCAAAGCTCATCATGCCTGATTCGACATACAGCTGGCCGGTTTGCGCCAGATAGGCGGTGCCGAGATCGAAGTACTGGGTCGCGAACAAATTGGTGGTGCCCTCAGCCGCGACCGGGGTCAAAATCGGTGTATCGTAGCGAATAAAGTCGTTGTCGTTCAAAAAGCCTTCGGCCGCAGCGATCACTTCGGCCCGAATCCTGAGCAACGCATGTTGTTTGGCGGAGCGCACATGCAAGTGGCGATGCTCCATCAAAAACTCGGTACCGTGCTCTTTAGGCGTGATCGGATACTCCTCAGCGACATGGACCGGCTCCACAGCCGTGACATCAATTTCATAGCCACTTGGTGCCCGCTCATCCGCGCGTACGCCCCCGGTGATCCTGACCGATGACTCCTGTGTCAGGCTTTTGGCCGCAGCAAAGACCTCTTCGCTGACATTCTTGCGAAACACGACACATTGGATCGTGCCCGTGCCATCGCGCAGTTGGATAAAAACGAGCTTGCCTTTTTCGGTTTTATTGTAGACCCACCCGGCCAGCGTGACAGTTGCGCCAACGTGCTGCCCGATCTGGTTGATATAGGTCGTCGGAAGTAACGTCACACTGACTCCTTTGCGCCAAGTCGGTCCATTTCAGCTCCTGGGTTTACGCGCGACCAATAGCAGCGCACCGCCCGTCGGAGCGTCCGCTCGCATATATGGCAGCAGCTTCTGGTACATCCAACGAACATACTGGTCGTGAAGCTTCGTTCCGTGGATTGTCCACAAAACTGGCTGTAACATGTTACCGATAATCACTAATTTATCAAACAAGGCGATGGCTGGGCGAGGCATAAAGTGGCGCGCCTCGACCAATTCGAGACCGGCGTCGGCCATCAGCATGCGCCACTGTGCGGGATGGTACAAGTGAACCATGGTAAGCAGACGTGGAATTAACCGACCATACCAGCGTGCACCGGCCTCCCAACCCCAGCGGCGTAGCAACGTTGGGAGTTGCAGGTACTCACTGAAATACCCGCTTGGCACCGTGGTAATGAGTTGCCCACCCGGCTGCAAGATGCGAGCAATTTCCGCTAACATCTTGGGCATCGGCGGTACGTGTTCCATGGCGCAGCCGCTAAACACCGTGCGAAAGCTGTTCGCCGCAAATGGCATCGTGGTGGCATCGCCCGTAACCGGTAACACATGCGCTCCCGCCGCACCAGCCTTGCGCACCCGACCTGCGAGAACATCAATGCCAGCGGTTAACGGCCGGTCAAAGACCAGGCGGGCAAAGACGCCATCGCCACAGCCGAGATCAAGCACCGGTGCCGGATAATCATACTCGCGAAACAGCCGCCACTCGATTGTTTTCCATAATGCATGGTCGGGTGGCGAGTTCGCGAGATAGTAGCCGAGCACGTCTTCTACACAAGTATAGGAATGAGCCGGGATTGGCGGCATGGAATGAGTACCCCTTAGATAATCGCGCAAGTATGCCATAGGTATGAAGTGGCGGCAACAACAAGCAATATCCAAAAGAAATCAGGGGTCCGTCTGGACCCCTGATCAGCGCTGGTAGCAGCGAGTTTAGCGCGTACTTGGCCAATCTGGTAACCGGATGAAGTGGCGCAGTTGCAAAATCACTGCCTTTGCCACCCCCAGGTAGGTGCGCGCAACGCCAACGCGGTCCATCGTGAGGGGTAGTGCCAGCAGCAGCGATCCAATCAGCGGCACATAGAAGATGAAGCCGAGCCAATGCACCAGGAAGAAGCTGAGCAAGGCAATCGCGACCAGTGTGTTGAGCATCGCCAGCCCGATTTCGCGCTGTCGCAAGGTTCGCACTAGTTCAGGGGCATTGCCGATGAGCAGCATCGTACCGGCGACAAGTGCTAGCGACGCCTGGGTAATCGCGTGAGTCAGTCCGTAGACGAGGAAACCAAAAATAATCGCGCCAACGGCGAGAGCAATATAAATGGTGGTACGTCCGTATTGTTTGTTGCGGTACATCATGTTCTCTCCTAACCAATCCCTGGAGCATACGACGTACCATGCCGAAACATTGTTGCAACACCCTCGGCGTTATTCAAAAACTGGCTTGACCTTAAAATAGTCGCCTTCACGGTTGGGCGCTGCAGCTAGCACCTCTTCAACGGGCAACGAAGGTTGGACCACGTCGGGGCGCACCACATTGACGACATCCGTCACCTGGGCGGTCGGCGGCACGCCGGTAACATCCACTTCTTGCAGCATATCGACATAGCCAAGAATATCGGACAGTTGCTGTTGCATCTTCACCAGTTCGTCGCGTTCCAAGTGCAGCCGCGCGAGCTGGGCGACGTGCTGTACCTCTTCGAGTGTCAGTGCCATCGTGCCTCCGTGTTCGTCGTGGGTCCTATTGTACACCGCTCCGCGTTTATGGCAGCATGTGCAGTTGGGACACGCACGTGTGGGTAGCCGGTGTGCCATCGCCCACCGTGACCGGATCGAGGCGCAGGCGGGTAATTGTGCCATTCCAACCATGAGTGGACGACAGTTTAATGGTATAGGTATGGCTTTGGCCATCGTTTTTCAGCGTCCACTGTACGGAATGAGCGTCGTCCATCGCGCCCGTATTCCCAGCATAGAACAGCTGCGCGGTTTGATGCGCCATAGTGGTCTGCATTGTGACGGCCACGCCATGGAAGGCCGACGCATCAAGACTGACGACCGGGCTGAGCATATTCGGATCAGACTGGGGCTCGAAGCAGATCCCGGCGGTGTACGCAATATTGGATACATTAGCGGCTTGCCAACCCCAATCAAACGAATCCCAGCTCCACCCTGCGCCCAGTGCACGCTCGTTCGCCGACGGTAATCGCCAGAAATAAGTGCTTCCTTTGTCCTGGACGACCGGCACGAGTGCGGCGTGGTACGGCTGCCAAAACGTATCAAGTTGCGCCTGGGGCAATCGGTAACGATGGTCAAGCTCGGGCGGCAGGTGGAACAGGGCATCGTCCATGATCACGCCATACCCGGCTTGCAACGCTCGCGCGATCTGCTCATGCAGCAAGCCAAGTGCTGCCGCTCCATCGTCATGCGTAGTAAGCATCATTTGGGTGAGGGTTTGGACGTTGTGCCGGTCCTCGTAGTACGGCAAATACAGTTCCATGATCCCGCCCGGCGATAGAATCAGATCATCGCGGGCCGAGTGCGTCCGGATGCTGGCCGAGAATTGGCGCTGGAGATCCAAGGCCGGGTCGATCTGCGGCTGCAACACCGTCCAGTTATGCCAGGCTAGGAGAGCCACTCCCAGCACACCGAGCACGGTACCGACGCGCCGTATAGGGAGCGGTCGCAGACCGGCAATGCTCAGGCCAACCAGGAACCACAAAGGCATTAACGAGCCGATCCAGTACTTGATCGTCGTACCTTCCCACCAGCTAAAGAAGGCACCATAGATGATGACCCACAAGGCAGCGATGGCAACAATGCGCGGCCAACGCCGCGCCGCAGTGGGCAGACCGGTCAGCAGAATAGCAATGATGCCGACCCAAAATGGCCACGCGACCTCGGGTGAGATGCTAGTGCCCAGGCCCGCCGCCAAGTCAGTCCAGCGGCCACGGGTCGTTTGACCCCACCAGCCGGTCTCGACGTAAAACAGCATCCAGTCATGGATCGCCGCGAGCGAGCGGAAATGATAAAAGTCCAGCGCTGCGATGCCGTAGCCTAAGGCGACGATGCCGACCGCGAGCGCTGTTACCAACAGGAACTGGCGCAGCTTCTGCCCCCTTGATGGCTGGGGTGCGATCACAATCGCAAGCGCAACAATCAGCCCTAGCAAAGCGTTCGCCTGGTGATACAACGCGGCCATTCCGACCACGACCCCGAGTGCCCAAACTGTCCGGCGACGGGGCACGGTGAGGAGCTCGACGATCAGTGTGAGAGCCAGCACGAGCCAGACGAGCACCAGCAGATACACGTCAGTCTCGACCGAATAAAACCAGACCCCATAATTGAATAGGAGCAGCCCAGTAGCTACCACCGCTGCCCAGGTATCGCCGGTCAAGCGCAGAAGCAGGCGGTAGAGACCCCAGCCACAGACGGTTCCCGCAATGGCATTGAGTACCGCGAGGGGTTTTGCTGCGTCGCCAGCGTAGCCCACGCCGCGCCACAGTTGCCAGAAGGCCCATCCAGTTGGGCTATACAGCAGATGGTGGGGATGGAAAAAGAAACCACTCCGTCCATTGACATCGCGGATATAGGATAGGGCATCGAAGGTATGAACGCCGGTCAACGTCAGTAGGTAAAGCATAAGGCTGAGCGCGGCAAGCAGCACCGGTACCAGCCGGCGGGAAAGGGTGCGTGTGGTCATTAAGGAGTGCAGTATACTCAGTGTTAGCGAGCTTGACAACCGCACTATCCCTTTGTATAATCCGCCCTGTTGTTCCCCGATAGCTCAATGGTAGAGCACGCGGCTGTTAACCGCGGTGTTCCAGGTTCGAGTCCTGGTCGGGGAGCCAGTAGAGCAGGAGAGGTATGTGCCTCTCCTGTTTTGTATATTGTGATTTGTGAAAATGCTTCCACAGCAAGATGTGCGTACTACCTAACTTCAGATGGCAAAATCATTGCTTAAAACCTTTGTATACAGGGTCTACCCTTCCAAGACACAAATAAAGAGGCTTGAGAGGGTGCTAGAGACGTGTCGGCACTGGTACAACGATTGCCTATCCGAGCGTCAGGTAGCTTATGCGGAGCGAGGCGAGCAGATAGGTAAGTTTGAGCAGCTTGCGAAGGTGAAGGAACGTAGACATGTTAATCCTTGGGCGGCAGAGGTGCATAGTCACGTCCTCCAAGTTGTTGTCACTGATGTAGACAAAGCCTTCCAAGCCTTCTTTCGACGTGTCAGAGGTGGTGAAACTCCTGGCTACCCCCGTTACAAATCTCAATCACGCTTTCATAGTTTCGGCTACAAAGAATATGGGAACGGTTTTAAGGTGGATGGGCGTCGTCTACGCCTCTCAGGAATTGGACGAGTGGCGTTGCGCTGGCATCGGCCTATCCAAGGTACTATCAAGACGGTGCGACTGGTCAGGAAAGTGGGATGGTGGTACGCGTGCTTCGCATGTGAGGTTGAGCAACAACCACTACCGGCGACCGGGCAAGAGATAGCTATTGATGCCGGCCTGACAGCACTGATTGTGACAAGCCAAGGAGAAAAGATCGAGAACCCACATTGGTTTCGTAAGGCAGAGCACAAGTTGCGCGTGTTCCAAAGGCGTGTCGCGCGTCGTAAACTAGATGGTAGTAATCGTCAAAAGGCTCGTCTTCAGCTTCAACGATACTATAAACGTATCAGCAACCGGCGTAAGGATTTCCATAATAAGCTCGTCTATAGCTTGATACAACAGTATGACCGAATTGCTTGCGAGAACCTCCATATCACCTACATGGTCCACAATCGCAAGTTAGCTAAAAGTATTTTGGATGCAAGTTGGGGCTATCTGATTCGACATCTCCAGAGCAAAGCGGTAGAAGCTGGCCGGGCGGTGTGTTTGGTAGATCCTTCATATACCTCCAGAATATGCTCGCAGTGTGGTCATCTCTTCGAGGCGTTGTCACTCAATGATCGATGGATCTCCTGTCGTTGTGGTTTATCGCTTGACCGCGACCATAATGCAGCGATCAACATTCTAAACCGGGCTGGGCAAGTCCGCTGGGCGTTAAACTCACCCTGAGGTGGGTTGGTCCAGGTAGCCGTCAAACGTAAGTTTGTGCGGAGTGCCACTGTTAATCAGGATGTCTTTCAAGATGGTTCTCAGCCTATCCTTCGACAATGAGCAGTGATGCAGATGTATCCACTCTCACTGTTGTACCGCAAGCATTAAGAAAAGGAGGCTATCGTGCAGTCCACCCTCGAAGATCAGTCCACACCGAAATGCTGTTGCTCTATCAAGTTTGGGGGAAAGAACTCAAGTACTGGGCGAGCCGCTACCTCCAGAAAGTTAGAAAAGATGGGGGTCTGCAGGCGGCCAAGGAGTGGCTTGCGAGAAAAGGACCGACCGATGGGTTACAACGGTTGGCGAAAGAGCACCGTCTTGATCTTGCGATGGAGGCATTGGTTCTAAAAGAGCCTTGGCGCGAGCTTTTTTCAGAGGATGAACTGAGGATTGCAAGCGAGCGATTGGAAAATATGGGCACGTAATCTACCAAGGCATCTTGTCTACTGAAAGCGGCGACCAATGCTTGGCGTGCAGGAGCTATCAGGTCTTGTTGCTACCCGATAGCAGCCTGTGCTAGAGTCCAGATGCTCTATCTGCAAGGAGGGTCTATGAAGAGAACGCTGCTCGTCGCCGTCGTCGCCCTGATCGTTGCCGTCGTGTCCCCGGCTGCCGCCGCCCCGCTCGCTGCCCAATGCTTTCCTACCGTTCCTGGCATTAGCAGTTGTATCGCAGGTCGCTTCAGCGACTATTGGATCAACAATGGGGGACTGCCGGTCTTTGGCTATCCACTGATCAACGCGCACGCCGAGGTCAACCCGGATGATAACACCTCCCACGAGACGCAGTGGTTTGAGCGCAACCGCTTTGAGCGTCATACCGAGAACGTTGCACCCTATGATGTGCTGCTCGGCCGCTTGGGTGCGGAGTTGCTCCAGGCGCAGGGCCGCGACTGGCATAACGAGCCAAATAATGGCAATCCGCTGGGTGGCACCTGCCAGCACTTTGATACAACAAACCGCGATGTTTGTGGGCCATTCTTGGGCTATTGGCTAGGTCATGGTTTACAAGCTCCGGCCTTAAGCACCTATAACCGCTCGCTCCTGTTGTTCGGCTTGCCGCTGACGGGCGTCAAGATGGAGACGAATCCCAACGGAGACACGGTGCTGACC
>JACDGP010000128.1 GCA_013821605.1 Herpetosiphonaceae bacterium | reverse complement strand
CAAGTTCGGTCAGCAGTATGCGAATGAGCTCCGGCGGCGACGTCCACGGCCTGGAGACAAGTGGCACCTCGACGAGGTCTTCCTGACGATCAATGGCAAAACGGCCTACCTCTGGCGGGCGGTCGACCAGCACGGCACCGTGCTCGATATCCTCGTGCAAAGCCGTCGCAACAAACACGCAGCCAAGAGGTTTTTCCGTAAATTGCTCAAAGGGTGCCTGTACGTGCCGCGGGTGATCATCACCGATAAACTGGCCAGTTATGGTGCAGCGAAGCGCGAGATCCTGCCGGGCGTCGAGCACCGCCAGCACAAACGCCTCAATAATCGGGCGGAAAATTCGCATCAACCAACACGGCAACGTGAGAGAACGATGCGGCGTTTCAAGTCACTTGGCCATGCCCAACGTTTTCTGTCGGCGTTTGGCCCAATTCGTGACCACTTTTGTCCGCGCCGCCATCGGCGAAAGGCGGATGACTACCGACAGGAACGTGCGCAGCGATTCCGGGTTTGGAACGAGATCACGGGGGTCCACCTGGCAGCATAAAGCGGCGGAGGAGACCACATCTTGCACCTTTTTTCCTGGTTTTGTTCGACCCGAGCTCTGCTCCTGACTTAACGTGACAATACCGTCGGCATTCTGCCGGCACAGGTCGTCGTCCACGACGGGCGCCGCCAACGGGCCAAAGCGCTCGCCGCAAGCCTAGCGAGCGAGGCGTGGGTGCGCCGCTCGTCAGGAGCGGGGAGCCAGGGCGAGCGCGTGCAAGAGTGGGCCTGTGTGGCGCTGACGGAAGTAGCGCTGCCGGGCATGCGGCGCTGGCTGCTGGTGCGACGACCACTCGAACAATCCCGACGACTGCGCCTACTTTCGGGCCTATGGGCCGGTCGACACACCGGTAGCGGAACTGGTGCGCGTCGCCGGTGTGCGGTGGTCGATTGAGGAAGGGTTCGCCCAAGCCAAAGGGGAAGTCGGCCTCGATCAGTATGAAGTGCGGCACTGGGATGGCTGGCACCGCCACATCACGCTCTGCTTGCTGGCACATGCCTATTTGGTCGTGATCACTGCACAGGCGCGCGACGCTCTGCGGGTTGACGGAAAAAAAAGAGGATCACTCGACGGTTCCGCTGCTGCCACTGACGGTGCCTGAGGTGCGCCGGCTGGTGCAGGCCCTGGGAGCGGCCGATGAGGAGCGGGCCTTCCAGCTTGGGTGGTCGCGCTGGCGGCGCGCCCATCAGGCCGAGGCACAGCGCTGCCACAGCGCTCGCCATCTGCGTGAACGAGCCGAGCACTCCATGCCGACGGCGGTTGTCGCCGCAGCCAGTCGTGGCGAAGTGACCGACGCCGAGTGGACGAAGATCCAGCCGCTCGTCCCATCCCAGAAGCCGAGCGTCGGGCGACCACGGCATGATCATCGCACAATCGTGAGTGGGATTCTCTGGGTGCTGCGAACAGCCGCGCCGTGGCGTGAAATGCCGGCACAGTTTGGGAAATGGGACACGGCGTACGCGCGTTACCGGCTGTGGCGGGCCGAGGGCCGCTGGCAGCGCATCATTGATGCACTAGGTCCAGATGCTCCACTACCGACGCCGCCACTTCCGGTTCTCAGTGGTGGAGGTGAAGTGTCACTGTAGGGTCCCTCAGCCTGTTGAAAAACGCTTCTAGCAGACATGCTATCCTCGGCAAGCGATGTCGCGAGCCCAGCCGCTTGTTGCCTTACCGGATGGTGGCAAATCTGCGGTTTACTTCATGTAGATCGAAGGCCTCGGGATTGAAACTTCCACCACTCCATTCCAGCATGCGCTCGTGTTCTTCGTGATCAGGCGATGCTATCGCCTCCAGGAACTCCGCAAACCCCCAAATTCCGCCACAATCTTCTGGTGGGCACGCCCGTTTGCCGGCAAGACAGGTCGGGTAGCGGACGGTTGGGTCGGGATCCAGCACTTTTTCCAGGAGCAGCTCGTGTTCCCAACTATCCCCAAAGTCATACTCATAGATGAGTTTGGCTTTCGGTGCCAGTAGCACCCGACTGAGCGGCACCGTCCGCTCACTGCGCACATCCATCTCAAAGTCGGGGTCCGGCACGCCGTAATAGGTTTGCCCCACGATGAACTGATGCAAATGGTAGTCGCTCCAGCCCATCACCACTTGCAGGATCCGATGGAGCTTGCCCAGACGCGTATCACTGAGCAGCTGGATTCTGCGCCAGATGGGCGGTTGACTCCCTTTGAGGGTCACTTTCAGTTGATAGATCGGGACCGTCACGGCTGGAACACGACCTGGCATAGCACTCCTCCTCTCGCAGCCTTCCGCCTTTGCCCGAGCGTCGCGACTGACGCACGCGGTGCTTCCTCCCTTGGTATGCAGCGACGTTGCTTTTCCACGAGAACACGTTGAAAGGAAGCAGGGATGATCGTAGCATATGCACACGTTGTCAGGAGAAGGAGCACCACGTCAGTCGTATCCTCGGCGCACACTATTGGTTGGGCTCATCTTGCCAAGACCAGTCTGGTGGAGGGGTTTATTGCGCTCCTCCGGCGATAACCACGTTGATATGCATCTGTCGGCACAGCGCGGCTTGCAAGGCGCTCTGGAGTACCTCTGCGTAGCGCTGCTCCACTTCCTGGCGAACGAAGATGTTGGGCGTGCCGATGATCGCCTCACTGTCATCGACGTCGAGCAGCACGGTCGACCGCAGCCACGTGTCCCACTCACTCTGGGTTACCTGTGGCTGTACCTCGCGCAGCGTGATATCCCAGAGTTCGGGCAGGAGGACGGCTCGGGACGTGGCATCAGCCTGCGGAAGCAGGACAGTACGTTCGCCGGGATCTGCTGCCGGTACTAGCCCAAGCTCGCTGAAGGGCAATGAGCGGCCTGGGAGCTGCACAACTGGCGTCGGCTGATGAGAATCACCATGACTTCGCTGACTGCGTTGCTCTGCCATGACTGACCAGACCGCCGTCAGTGCACACTGCACGTCGTATACAGCAGCCGCATTGCCGAGGGCTGCGTGCGCAGCAGGGAGATCGTGGGGGCAGCACCGCTCGGCGGCATCCAGCACCGCCTCAGCGACAGTCGGGACGAGTGTCGCAAGCGCCTGTCCAGCTGCATCATAGCGTCGCGCCAGTGCGGCTCGTTGTGGCTGCTGGCGGCCAAAGTCGTATACCTGTGACGCAACCCAGCCAGGACCAAGTCCAGCGCCCCGCGCATATGTCAAGAGTGCCCAGCTTTCGGCTGGATGGAGCGTCGGCGCCGCAGCCGCTGCGACATTCGCATTCAACCCGACCAGATCCAGGACGGCCCGGCTATGCCGGATATCATCTGCATCCAGACGCGTTTCCCAGCGCAGTGAGTAGCCAGTGTGATTGACATGACTGCCTTGCTCCCGCACGTTTGGTGCTGTATCAGCACCACCAACAGCTTGGTGTTCTTGTTGGTTTCTTCCTGGATTCTTTCGGAGATTCTTAAGTTCCGCTTTAAGCCCTGAATCATGCGGCGGGGGCGGGATGCAGGGTGCTGCGGAGGACGGGTGCAGATCGGTGCGGGAGGCCGGTGCAGATTCCTGCACCGGGGGAATGTTCGGGCCAACGGAGGGGGCGGGATTCGTCTCGCCGGTTCGTACGCGCGCACGGCGTTCGCGGAGTTCCCCACGCGGCCGCTCGACGGGTGCGAAGGCAGCTAGACGGCGAAATAACGGTGAGAGATCGTAGCCGTTTTCAACCTGCGCGCCGGCTTCGTCAAACTGATCATAGATGTCGACCAGGCCGAGCGCATGCAGTTCGCGGCTACAGACCTGAATCGTGCGGTGACCGACGCCCATGCGTGCCGCTAGCTTTGCAATCGAGGTTGGCGGACGCGACAGATCCCAGGCGATCTCCATCAACTGGAGCACGAACATCGCCTGAATATGCGAAAGACCAAGCTCCCGGTAGTGCCGCAGGAACAGGTGTGGCAGTGGCATAAAGCCAGCCTGGAGGACTGCATCGCCAAAGTATGCGGTGAGCCGCGAGTCGTAGACGCCCGTACTCACGGCCGCTCCGCCGCGGAACAGTGTGGCTTACCAGCGCGATCACTCCTTGCTATGCTAAAAGGCAACATACAATCCTCCCTTACCGGGGTACAATCATCCAGGCATCTTGGCAGTCAGCCAGAACAGCGAGATAGGGAACCAATCGTTCGACAGTTACAGGAAGCAGCTGTCGGGTCGTTTAAGGTGGCTGTTTCCCCATTTGGTGCATTTAATATCCTCAGTTTCACCTGAGAGTTCTCCTTCTACAAGACTACAGATCACTCGCGCGATTTTCAAGATGATTACGTGCGGGTTTTGGGAAAATACGTGCGGGTTTGGCAGTTATTTTGCGCGAGTTGTGTTCGCCATCGCGCAAAACGCCATTGCCGGCTGAGGTAGCACTACTTGTAGTTTCTGCGCTCCGTGTTTCGGCTATACGCTACGGGAACGGAGTATAGGGGTCCTACCAAACACTGCCCGGTCTTCGATGGCATTGCATACTGCGTCTCCTAGCAACATCAGTAGTGGAGACAACGCGGTCGAACGCATCGTAAGCTGCACAGAGCCACGGATGCACATTAACGTCTCCTGCAGAGGACGTATTAGATCTTCCTAGAAACGTACGGCCCGAGTGCTCGGTCGTTCGTTGTCGATGGCTATACGAAGGAGGCAGGCGGCTAAGAAAGCTGTCCGGTAACGCACACATCATGGTCGGTTACGCGCGGTACAGTGTCAACGTGCGTGGTAGCGGTGCATTTGTACGATGCTGGCACGTACGCAACATATGATAGCCGGTTGGAAGTTCGCGCGGTTTCGCGCGAGTTTCAGGTAGTTCCTTCGCATGAAATCGCGCGAATCGAAGGTGCCGTCGCGCGAAACAATGGCACAGGAGCGAGCGTGGCCTTGCAGCTAGCTTCCATTGTGGAGCCGGTAGCGGATGGCGCGCGTCTGGCCGAAGCGATCGACGATCTGTGCTTCCACGAGCTGTCGCATATCATCCTGGAGCATCCGTCGGCTGCGATCAGATATGGCCTCCGCAATGTCGCTGATCATTAACTCGCCGCGCTGTTGCAGCATTTGCACGATTTTGCGCTGCGGCGCCGTGAGATTGAGCGCAAAACCGGGCTGTGTATCACGATCCATAATTCGCCCGTACACGGTGACAATGAAGGCAGCGCCGATATCGCGGAAGGTGGGTGGCTGCAGATCTTCAGCCTTAAGGACCGTGACCACAGTGTCGAGGCCTTGCCCGAACGCTTCAACTAGACCCGCCTCGTACAAAATCCGCAGGAGCCCTGGGTTGCGTGAGGCCTGGGCTTCCAGCAAGTTTGCAATGGTCACGCCTGGGGGTAGACCACCGGGACTGATCCACTCAATGCGTCGCTGGAACAAAGCAACGCGTGCAGCCGAGCCAACCAGCGTGTAATCGCGATGCGCCAGGAGGTTAACGACCAGTTCGCGGATAACAGCTGGTGGATACTCATGCAGTTCGACACGCTCTAAGCTGCGCTCGCTCAGACCCATGCCATGGTGGGTATTCCGCACCAAATATTCTTCGACGCGATGGAGTTGGTCGAAGATCGTGCCGCCAATACCTTTCTCCAGATGGATGACCTCAAACGACACCGGGTCGTTGCCACGATAATGGCCAATATCTACCACTGCGTGCGGAAAAATGTGCTGCGGAGTATGGCCGAAGCAAAGAATGCCGGCCAGTGTGGCACAGAGCCGCTCGTCGTGCGGCGCCACGCACTTGCGATAGTGGAGATACTCCATGGGCTCAGTCGGTCCCTCGTAACGACCGCGTGCCTGTGCCTGCGCGATATGTGCGACAACTTTATCCATATCCAGCGCGTCGACACCGGCTTCCTCGACCGGCAGCGCATCAACACTTTGGCGCGGAAACGTTTTCCCTGACCCAGAATCACTCATTGCTTCTCATTCATCGTTGCTTGTTCGTGCCGGAGCGAACACGGATACGCGGCCACTATCAGTCTACGGTCTCCCTGACCCCTGTCGTAACCAGCTCTAGGCAATGTGGCAACGACCAGATCCTGGTCGGTCGCTTTACAATTATTATGTCAAATGTCCCTACGTAAGGACAAAACTGTCAAGCAGTAGCATGTCCGCTAGTAGTAGCTGAATACGAGAGCATTAATGGGATGGGCTTCCTCTCTGCAGATCCCGTCCTCGTACACGCTGACAGTGCCTGTTATTCATTATATCGTTATGTCAAATGTCCTTACGTAGGGACAAAATGTCCCGGGCTCACTTCTCGTCCGGACGAAGCGTAACGACCAATGCTTCCAGCGCGGCGAAATGCGTCTGGACAATATAGTCGAGCAACGCGTCGCGCTCGTTGGGCTGCAGCCGCAGTAGCGTATCTTGCAGTTGCGCCATCATGGTATCTAGAATATGGGTTGCCCGCTGTAAGGCTCGTTCGCTTGACCGCGCTGATCCTGGTTGGGTCGCCGGTTGCTCAGACGTATCCATCGCATCGCGGGCTGCAGCTTGTGCTGTCCGCGCTAGCACGGGGCTCTGCGGAGCCTGGCTATCGTGGACGATGGAACGAACATCAGCAGCCGTCAGTTGACCTTTCGTTAAGCCCTCGATCAGGGGCTTCCGTGCCTCGGCAGTTGCCACTTGGGCGATAAGCGGTACTGAGGCGACAGTGTCCGCCCGTGCTTCAACCATCTGCTGGACGTCTGCCGGGGCGCGCAACAGGCCAAGGCGGTTATCGATGTAGCCTTTACTCTTGCCCGTGCGGGCCGCCATTTCACGGATCGTATAGCCGAACTCGTCCATAAATTGCCGCAAGCCCTGCGCCTCTTCCAATGGGTTGAGGTCCTCACGTTGCAGGTTTTCTGTGAGACCGATTTCCAGCAGTTCGCGGTCACTAAATTGCGTCATGTCACAGGGAATGACGGCGATAGCCGCCAGCCGTGCTGCTCGCAATCGACGCTCGCCATACACCAGTTGGTAGCGCCGAGGCTCGGTTGGATGCATGCGCACCATCAGCCGGCTCGTGAAGCCATGAACCTGCATCGCGGCGGCGAGTTCTTCGAGGTTGTCGAAACTACGCCGGATCTGGAAAGGACTGGGATCGATCTGCTCGATGGGAATGTCCAGCGGCACGCTGGCACGATGCGCAAAATCACCTGCCAGCACCACCCCGAGGTCATCCGTCCCACGCATGTTGCCTGCACGTCGTTCAACGCTGAAGCGTCGTTTGTTGGTGCTATTGCCAGCCACGGCTGATCTCCTCCGCTAACGCACGATAGGCGGTGGCTCCCGCTCCCGCCGCATCATACTGAAAGATCGATTGTTTGCGCGCCTGGCTTTCGGGAAACCGTGGCGATCGCCGGATAAAGGTCTCAAAGACCGGCAACTCTGTGCCGAAATCGCTACGGATGTTGTCCATGAGGTCGCGATGCACGACCAGACGAATGTCAACCTGGGTCAGCAGGACACCGGCGATGCGTAGGCCGGGATTGAGACCAGTGTCCCGCACCTCCTGCACTTCATCCAGCGTCAAGGCAAGCGCTTCGATTGCGATTGGCTCCGGTTCAAGCGGAATTAATACCTCGTGGGCGGCGACGAGGGCATTGAAAACAAGGTTGTTGTTCGTTGGCATCGTGTCGATCAAAACAATATCGTATAACGGCGCGACCGGTGCCAGCAACTGCTGCAAGACGTATTCACGGCGGCTCGTTAACTGCAGTTCTTTATCCGTCCGGCTCAACCGAATATGTGCCGGCACAAGATCTACTCCTGATTTAGTTGACATAATAACATCGCTCAACGTCGCTTTCCGAGAGTTCATGTAGGTCTGCATGGCGCCATACAGCGTATGCGCCGGATCGAGTTCGGCAGGCTCAATGCCCAGCGTACGCGTCAAACTGCATTGATGATCATTGTCGATCAGTAAGACGCGCAAGCCCCGTTCCGCAAAGGCGGCTCCCAGGTTCATGGTCGTCGTGGTCTTGGCTGTGCCCCCTTTCAGGATCGCGACGGTCATGATGCGACCAAGCGGGCCGTCCTGTCGTCGTAAGAGTGGCAGTTCAGGTGCTTCCTTGCCGCGACCGGCCTGCAGAAAGCGTTCAACTTCACTGGGAGGGACTAGACGAGCGTGTCCGGTCCCGCGCGTCTCCAGGCGACCGTCCCACGCGGCACGACGCAAACGGTCGTAGCTCACGCCATAGCGCGCGGCTGCTTCCTTGATCGTTATCAGTTCCTCGTTCATAGGCTACTCCCTTAGCAGGCTCTAAGATGCAGTGTAACATATGCTTCACATATTGTGAACTTCACAATATGCACCATGTGTGCTAGACTTGCGCTAGTGAAAACGTCATGGTTTGTGGTTGTCATACCGCGCATGCTATGCCTGCCGTCGCACCTGGCGTTAACGAGTTAAGGAGCGTCTCGATGACCAACTCACCGTCGCTCGTTCCGCTCGAGGAACGGGACATTGATTTTTACGGGGAGTCCATCACGGCATTAGTCGTTGCCGGCGATCCTGAGCCTGAGATCTTTGTCGCGCTTCGGCCACTCTGTGACTATCTGGGGCTTTCCTGGTCCGGGCAATTTGAGCGCTTGAAACGTGATGCGGTGCTTGGAGCAGCGCTCCAATTCGTTCGTGTAACACGAACGAATGGGTCAGCCGGTGATCCAAATACGCTGTGCTTGCCGCTGGAATATCTCCCTGGCTGGCTCTTCGGCATCAGCGTTGCCCGGGTGCGACCAGAATTACAGGAGAAGATCACGCGCTACCGGCGGGAGTGTTTTCGCGTCCTGTGGCGGTCGTTTCAAGTCGACGCGCTCGCTGCGCTTGGCCAGCGTGATCATACCTCGGTACCTGCATCACCGGACACAGCCCACTTGGTCCATATTCGTGAACTTGGTCTCGCGGTTGCCCAGATGGCTGACCAGCAACTGGCACTGGAACAGCACATCGTCGACCATGATGGACGGCTTGATCGCGCAGCGCTCGTCATCAAGGAAGTCCAGCGCCAGCTGACAACGCTTGAGGAGCAGGTTGGACCGGCACAGTATATCAGTGATGCGCAGGCATCGGATGTTGCGAATCTCGTCCGCGCAATTGCCAAGGAGTTGTCGGAGCACGACAAAAGCAAAAACCATTATCAGAGCGTGTTTGGAGAGCTCTACCGTCGCTTCCGCGTGAGCACGTATAAGCTCATTCAGCGAGAGCACTATGAAGACGTTGTGGCGTTTCTTCATGACTGGCAAGGCACGCTTGACACGCCCTGATAAGCCGATTTACATTGACATAAGAACGAGAGCAAGGGCGCTGCCGGAGACCCGCGGCGCGTCCGGGAGGTGTTGCGGGTGTTCGTCCTGCCTAGTGGCTGTCCCGATAGATTGAGGCGCTCGGGACACCAGCCACTCGCACGACGCGGCTCAATATAGGACAGGTAGGACCGGCTGCCTGTGCCCTGTTCTTAGTTGACATAAGTACAATAGCAAAGGAACGACATGACCGCACGTCGTACTGCTGTGGCACGGCCGGATGCCAATGTGGAACGAAGAGGAGTTGTATGACAGAATCCGCAGGTAGAACCACTGGTGAGGCAAGCGGGCAGCCGCCGGCGTTCCTCACCCGTCTCGGAGGTATTCTCAACTCATCACTGAGCGTCTTGCTGCTAGGCTCCCTGATTGGTGCCCTGGGACTGTTCACCTGGCAACGTCAGGATTGGATTTTCAAGGAGACGTTCAATCGCAACCAAGTACTCGTTGATCGTCGGGTCAATCTCATCGAGAAGCTCGACAACGATGTTGGTGGGCTGACGGCAGCTGTCGATTCTGTGAGTGCCGCACTGACAAAGCGAGTAGCGCAGGCGCAAATCAATACGCAAGTTGAGGCGTACCAATCAACAGCAGGCCAAATGGTTTGCGACAACGGAGTCAGACCGCGCATTGCTCACCTTCTACTTTCCGCAACAACAGGTCGCAGACGCGTTCGCGCAACTGACCACGGCTACGAACGATCTGGATATCCAGCTGTATGTATTCAGCCAACAGGCTAATGGCCAGCACTTGGATGCGCTCACCCAATCCTCCCAGGCCGTCAAGGCACAACTGCACACCTTGAACCAGTTGCTCTTGCGCCAGTTCTCCGCGACCATGCAAGGAGCCGGACTGTGGATATTACGAAAAGCCAAAACAGCCCGGGAATATACATAACATCCATAAAGAGGCAGTACAAGCAAAGCAGATGACGGCGGTATCCAGCACGCCCTTACTATGTACCAGGGGCCGCAGACTGTGGTGTCTCTAGGTGCCCTGCAGTGACGCTGCTCAGGCGCTGGCAAACGTCCGCCGTGCACTCCTCGGGGACCTTGGAGCTTGACCACGCTGCAACACCTGAACCACGCTCATCGTCAGAGTTTGTGAGCGATCTTCTGGTGCTGTCTCCCCCTTTGGAACCAGGTGTATTCCAACGTATGATGTGACATTGGATGAAGGACGTCGTCGTGTCGAGCAGCTTGCCTACGCGTCTGGCGTGCTTGCCGCCTTCCGGCAGGAGCAGGGAACGCTGTCCACGCTCTCCGACGCAGCTTGGTTGCGCATCGTTGCACGCGTCCCTGTTTGCGGTGCACACGCCTGTGCCATCTGGCTGCTGTGGTTCGAGCATGGTTATGAAGATGCACAACGCCGCCTCGTCCGGGCTGCTCCACAGAGCACAAGGTACGTCACCTGCTCGCTGGCACGGCCACCCGGTTCTGTTCCACCATCAGCATGAGGATACCGCACCCGCTCTGCCTCGCGCCCTCCAGATTGGCGTAACCCAATGTCGACCATCGAAACGTGGGCCGCATGGAAGTGGTGCATAGCAGGCCGGCACGCACCACTGCTCTTTCAGGGTGTGACCCCGCACTCCATCATCCACTGGTATAGTCGCCGCCGGCACTGGCCAGGATCAGGCGCGAGGGCGGGATGGCTGAGTCAAAGCCGATGTCCGCTACAAAGAAGAAGGAAATCCCCATGCCGAAGATCACGCTGTGGGGGTCCGCCAGGTTGAAGGTGTTCAGGCCGTCGAGGGCGGTACGGTGCTCGCCCGTGCTCAGCAGGTCGTTGAATTCCTGAACTTTGAAGGAGCCGTCATAGACATGGACATTGCGAATGCTGCCTTGCTCGGTCTCGAACATGAGAAAGAGGCGGATCACGGTGGAGCGGACGTCACTCACGATGACCGGTGTCGGGAGCGGAATGTGGAACCAGCTGCCTTTGCCGGGCTTGAGTGACATGTCAGCACCCCAGCCAAAATGGCCGACCCGATTCAAGTTCTCGGGACTCTCGACGGTTAGCGCATTGCCGTGGACCCAGTTGGCGTGAAAGCCCATACCGACCTCATCTCGCTATGTAGCCTGGCTGTGGTGCCAGATACTCCTATCAATGCTGATCGGCGAAAAAAGTCACATGAGGCCGTCCCCGCGCTCGTGACAGCGGTCACGCTCACCGGCTGGTAAGATGAACGAGATACGATAAAGGACGATCGGCAATGCAAGCTATCAAGTTTCGCGTCTGGGATAGCGACAAGCGGCAGTTCAGCTCCTTTTCTTTTGACGACGTGGCCAGCATGGCTACCTTCTGGGGCATGCAGGGAGACGCAGCGCGCGGTGGCTTCACGTACCAGCAGTATACCGGCCTCAACGATAGGCAGGGGCGGGAGATTTACTTTCACGATATTCTCCGTGAAGGTCTCCAGCGGCGCTACCTGGTCGCCTGGTTCGATCATGGCTGGGCGTTACAAGAAATCGGCTATCCACACGCGGGCTATCGTCATTTCAAAGACGCGCACTACATGGACGTCATCGGCAACCGCTGTGAACAGCCCGAGTTAGCTGCTTCCTTGGCCTAACAGGCAGACATCCGATACGGTGCTCCAAGCGCTTCGCCCGACCCTTGGAGCACCGTCGATGAGCATGCTCCATCACCCGGGTGGCTGTCGGCATCACCATCATTTGTGACGGCCAGATGCTGGAAGTCGACGGCAGCGTGAGCATGTTGCGGATCATCGTTGTTCAGCAGTATGGAGGACGTACAGACATGACAGCGTGGACGGAGGAGGCACGGACGCCCTGGATGCTCACGCGTCAGCGCGGATAGCCGCAACTGAGCTCCCTCTGAAGTATTGCTGCATTCGTTGCCCGACGTCGGGTTTCACCCTCATACTGCGGGCATGAAGACAATGGTTGCTGCTCCATCCGCACCCTAGCCACGTGAGACACGCTCATATGACTGGGCGACCTAGCATACGATTTGATGAAGGTCGGCCTCCATCATAGTCAGCACCAGCCCCGATGCTGCTCCCACCTCGGCCGCGCCCGCGAGCATGACGCTGCGGAGGATCCCGGCCTGGTTCGTCTCGAGGTCTTGGAGGGCAGAGCAAAGGGAGCACCGAACCGTACCGAACTACGTATCGTTACCATGACCATCGTTCCTCCTTTCGTCCATGCACTGGATATTCTTTTGCTACCAAACTCGTCCCCGTGGTGCAGCCTGCGGCGCGGGCTCAACTATGACGGCGTCCGTGGACACCGACTCGGTCGGAGTGGCCTCGTCGATTGGTCCCTCTGACTCAATCGCGACCGGTTCTCGGGGCGGGGACGTCGGCTCTGCCTTGCCCTTTGGCGGTACGAGCGGCGTTGCGAGATCCAGCGCGCGCTTTGCTCGTAGGTGATCGGTGCTCGTCCTCGGCAGATGCTCGAGCTCATCAAACAGCGGTGATGAGTCGAGACGTCGGGCAATCACAATGCCTTTGCGCTTGCCCATCGGCGCGTAGACCACGACGGCGTCCTCCGGGAGCCGCTTCTGGGCTTCGGCGGGTGAGAGGGCCGGGACTTCCTCCCGTTGATGACTGATCGTTGTCTGCTGGCCTGTACGACTGGCCTGCCCCAGCATGTGGCTGCGGCCCGTACTTTCGTGGCGGATAAAGTCCAACCTGGTTCCCAGCATGTCGCTGATGTGCCGCGCCATTTTGAGATCGTTGCTCGCAAAATATAGGTGGTAGTGACAGTTGCCCATGATCGTCTCGGCCGTCTCTGGTCCATAGATGTCGCGGAGTTGGGAGAGTTGCTGCAGATAGATGATCAGCATGATGCCCGCGCTGCGCACCGTGGCAAGGAGCGTATCGAGGCCGGGGATCGCAAATGCAGCGAGCTCATCGATCAGAAACAGCGCCGGCGTGGCCGTCCTGCTATGCCGCGCCTGTCGCATGCGTCCCCGGATGAGACCGGCGACAGCAGCGGCCACCAGGGGACGGGCGGTGCTGGCCTGTTCAAGCGGATAGGTGATGTAGATGGTCGAACCGGCCTCAACCCAGGCTGGCGATACATCCCGTTGCGTAAAGGTGGCGATGTGCGGGGCGAAGGTCGCAAACTTGGCTGTCAAGGTGCCCCAGGCGGAGGTGGCAAACTTGTTCTCCAGCGCCCTGGCGGGCGGTAAGGAATCGAGGAACTGGCGTACCTCCTTGGGCGCAAAGATGGCCGCTTCGGTCATGGCATCCGGGAGCGCAAGCTGGGCCCAGCGTGCAAGGACCTGAAGCCCGTTTCTGCCGGTCGCCTGGCCCGCTGCCATCGCCGCAAAAAAGAGCGGGAGCGTCTTTTTGGCCCAGATCGGATCGCGGTCGCGCCAAGTTTCTAGGAGAATCTCGTGTAGCGCCTGCACATCGAGTGGATCGTGGGGATCGAAGTAGTCGAGCAGGTCGAGGGCGTCATTGGGCAGGTTATAGCACGGCCCCAACCCCTGGAGCACGCGGCGATGGGTCGCCGTGCGGCGGTAGATTTCGCCTTTGGGGTCGACGATCACGGCCGGCCCGTGCCAGGTGAGCATGAGGTCGGTCAGGTGCAGGCCCTTGCCGGCTCCGGTCGGTGCCACACAGAGCGCATGACCACGACTGGTGCCGTGGGCAATCCCGATGATCCGTTCGCGTTTCCCGTGGCCCACTTTGGCGAGCGGCACACCGGATTCGCCAGGCTTGAGAAACAGGGCTGGGGGCAACTGCCAGGGCGGCAGCCGGCCTTGCTGCCGGGCGAAGCGCTCGGCCTCCGCGCGCTGGGTCCGATGCGTCGCATCTCCTCCCGCAACGGCCAGGTAGATGGCAAGGCCACACAGGGCCGCAGGAAGTATCCACACCACCTGGGTCGGCGCACGCGGCACCTCCAGACTGCCGATGGACACCGTGTCCGGTTGCTGGTCGATATGCCAGATCGGAAACAGGAAGCTGTAGCTCAGGGATTGCGCTGCCCTGGCTTTCGTCGATGGAATGCTCCGGGCAAACCAGACGAAGTTCAGCAGGGCGGGGAGCAACCAGAGCAGTGCGATCGTGGCCAGCACCCAGAGTGGGACGCGGGATGGGCGCGGATAGAACTCGCGGATAAACTGTCGAAACTCCGGCGTGGGAGGCATGCTGGTGGACTGGGGCATAGTGTCACCTATCGTTCGAGGCCGCGCTCCTGCTCGGCGGCATGGTGGATTTGCTGCTCGGCGCTGCGCCGGCGGTCGGTCTGGTCGGTCACGTCACGCTCGACCGTGCGCTCCAGCTGGCGGTCGCGTGCCTGCTCGGCGCTGCGTTCCCGCTCTCCGAGCTGGTCATACATCGTGCGAAGTTCGGCTTTCTTAAACTGCTTCTCGCGGAACCCAATTCCGTGGCAGTGGGGATGGTCCGTGTTGTGGTGCTCGATCAGGTAGTAGTGATCATAGTGGCCGTCCAAGGTGGCGCGGTAGTCGTCGACGGCCAGCGCAACCGCTTTGGTCGACAGGACAAAGATGTAGACCTGGCGGCTGGCACTGGCATGCTCACGCAGTTCGGAGCGCACGTCATCCAGACTGAGGCCCATGCGTCCGTCGCCCGTCGCCCAACTGCGGCCTCCGGCGTCGTGGTCGGGGCCGGTGCGGTAGGTGTAGTATGTGGCGGCTGACCGTACCGCACCGGTGGTGCTTTTGGCCCTGAGTGGCTCGTGGCGGCTGTAGGCCATCGTTACTCCTCTTCCAGGTCGCGTTTGAGGGATGCCAGTTCCTGCATGGTTGCGCTGATCTTCGCGCGGGAAAAGGTGCGGTAGGCATCGTCGCGGATCTGCGCCTTGACACGGTCGTACGTGTGCGGCCCATGGTGGGGATCGTCCTGCGCGTACAAGTGGTACACGGCGGCACCAGCCAGGCGGCTGGCCATCCCGGTCTCGACAATGTTGTAGAGCAGCAAGCGAACGATCCGCTCCATACCAGCCGTCCATTCACTCCGGACCGTGCTCACAATAATGGGGGTGAGGATCTCTGCCGGTGATTGGGCGAGCCCCATCCGCACCAGGGTTTCCGCGGCCGCACTGAAGGAGGAAATCTGGTGCTTCACTTGATACGTCTCGATCGCCTGCATGACGTCGACCGTCCACATTGTCCGGTGCGGAATGGTGCCCATGCGTCGTTTCGGCATACTCAAACTCCTTACAACTCCAGCTGGTTGATCACGTCGTAGCTCATCCACCACCGGCTACTCCGGCCGGTTCGTACCGGTTTATGACTGGACCGTGCGGCTGTGACACTGAAAACGCGATCTGAACGTATTCAGTGTCCTATCTTGTTAGCCCGCGAGCCATGACGCAAAAAGCACGGCAACGCGGCATCGCCGGATGAGGTCGCTGTCCATGCGCCTCCGTGGTCTGCGCTGCTCGTCGGAGCAAGACCCCGCACGAAGTGTCAAGACTTTCTCTGTCGTGCCGGTGATCGAGCATCGGGACCCCATAGGTTGGATGGGTACAGAACCAGTCGGAAGAGCGACCAAGATCAATCGTCTGGAGTTACACACGGGCGGATGGTGGCCATCGACTCCACTCCCCAGTGGCGTTGCCCTGGTAACCCTAGCAAGGCGATGGAAGTTGTCATCTGACACCATGGATGGCTCCGGAAACGTTGAGACGCCTCCCCACCGAACGAGGTATTCACTGCACCCGACGTATTCAATGCATTCACTGTATTCATTGCATTCAGCGTATTCAATGCATCCACTGCATTCCATCATCCGACATCTCCTCGATCTCCGCGTTCCAGCGCACGCTGGTAGGCATTGGCATGCTATACACCTCTGTTGTGTCAATCGAATGAGGCGCCACTAATAATCGTCACCTTCTCCGGCCAGCGGATCAAGCACAGCTTCGAACTGCTCTGGCTCGTCCAGTTGCCCTGGTATGATCGCTCCGTCGTGTTCGGATACGGGAACAGGTTGGGCACATGCAACTTGGCGTGACACCGAGGCGTTCGGCGCTGCTTCCCCTCCCTGCTCTTCAGTGAGAGTGTCAAAAACCGGGGGAGGCAGCCATCCGAGCACGTTGTGGTCCCTGGCGATTGCGCCGTCTTTAATCCGTCAGTCCCATTTTTCTCTCCGTTGGAAACTCGTTCTCGGCCAAATCAGGACA
>JACDGP010000243.1 GCA_013821605.1 Herpetosiphonaceae bacterium | reverse complement strand
GGCGCTGGTGTTGCTGCCCGCTGGCTCCTCCCCATCAAGACAGCAGGCGGCACTGCGTGCACTGGGGCCGCAGGCAAGGCCCGTCGCCAACCTGCCCTGCTATCCCAGTGGAGAGGGTCCTTTATTCCGGGCCTATGCCCTCGGCGACGTCCCAGCGCGCCTCTTGACCGCTGCACTTCCACCACGGATTGCCCCCCTATGTGTTCTGCCGTTCGCGCAGCGGTAGGTTGTCCAAGCTGCCTGCTATAATCAAACCTATGAGTGGATCAGGTAGTTGTGGGCAAATAGCAATTCCGCAAATTTGCCCTCTTGACGTCTGCTAGGTCGTCTGCTATGCTCCTCGTGTTCAGCAAGGAATGATCATGGTTTTCCTGGTACCTCAAGCGACGCGCTCGAATTCTGGCCCTGGCCTCGCCGTGGACCATAGGAGGAGTGTGCCCAAAAGCTGAACTTAACTTTCGCTAGGTTGAATCAAGTACGCTGTGGGCCAGTCCGGTCCACGGCGTTTTTGTTGCTCCGGCAGCGCGCGTGACCACTGGCTCCGGCCCAGGGAGGTTCGTGATGACACTGGTAGCATTGGTTGGAATTACAAAAACGTATGGCGGTCATCTGGTATGGGGTCCGCTCGAGTGGGCGCTCGAAGAGCGCCAGCGGGTGGGCCTGGTAGGGGCAAATGGTTGCGGCAAGTCGACGCTGCTACGGATCATCGCCGGACTGGATAGTGTTGATCAGGGCGACGTTGTCCGGCGTAAGGGCTTGCGCAGTGCTTATCTACCGCAGGAGGTACGCGGCGATGAGCGGAGCATCATGGCGACGGTGCTTGATGCACGTCCCGAGGTAGCCGCGTTGGAAAGCCACCTAGCTCAGCTAGAGACAAGCCTGAGCGATCCGGCAGTTACCAGTGATATGGAGCGGCTGACGACGGTGTTGGATGAGCAAGCTGCGGTACTGAGGCGCTGGGAAGGTGCTGGGGGACCACTGGTCCATACTCAGGCGCTGCGTTTTTTGGATCAGCTGGGCTTTGATCGTGAGACGAGCGAAGCACGCACGGACACGTTAAGCGGCGGTCAGCGTAAACTGGTCGCGCTGGCAGGTTGTCTGTTGTGCGAGCCAGACCTTTTGCTGCTTGATGAGCCGGATACACATCTCGATCTTGATCACAAGCAACTGCTGGAGGATCTGATTCGCTCGTTCCGGGGAGGAGTGATCGTGGTCTCGCACGACCGCTATCTGCTGGATGAAACGATCACCATGATCATCGAGCTGGAAGATCGCCGGCTGAAGGTCTGGGAAGGTAATTATTCGGCGTACGCGGTTGCCAAGGAACTCGCGCTGCTGCGGCAGCAGCAACAATATGTCGCGCAGCAAAAAGAGATCGAGCGGCTCGAAGCGGCCATTGCCCGCTTCACGCTGTGGCTCACCATATCGCTGGATAAGCGGCATAAAACACAGGCGCTTAATAAGCAGCGGATGATCGACCGTATGGACAAGGTTGAGCGACCGGTGCTGGAGCGCAAAAAGATGGCGTTGCGCTTGCAGCCGCATACACGCGGCGGTCAGAAGGCACTGGAACTACGCGATGCGGGGATCGCCTTTGACGGTGAGATTGTGCTTCTGGGGCTCAAGTACACCTTTTGGCGCGGTCAGCGGGTCGGCATTGTGGGCACGAATGGCGCAGGCAAGAGCGTGCTAGGCAATCTGCTCGTTGGAAACTATCCTCCAACGTGGGGCGAAGTCTGGCAAGGCCCCAGTGTCACCTTGGGCTACTATGCACAAGGTCACGAAACGCTGGATTTCAACCACACACTGGTCGAGTCGATCCGTAGTGTTAAGCCGATGTATGAGTCCGAAGCGATCGGGATCTTAGGCACTTTCTTGTTCGGCTATCGTATGGCCGAGCAGCGCGTCGGTGAACTAAGCGGCGGTGAGCGTTCGCGCTTGCAGTTGGCACGACTGATGATCGGCGGTGCGAATTGTCTGGTGCTCGATGAGCCCACCAACCATCTTGACATCGCTTCAGCGGAGGTTTTGGAAAAGGCGTTGAGCGGCTTTGACGGTACCGTCATTGTGATCTCGCATGACCGTTATTTTCTTGATCGAGTGGTCGATGAGGTGCTGGAGGTCAAAGACGGCGGCTTTACGAGTTATGCCGGTGGCTATAGTGCATATATGGAAGCCAAGCAGGCTCCGGTGGTACTGCCAGCTGCGCCGCAGCTGACCAAAGGTCAGGGGAAGCAGCAATCTGCAAAAGCACCGGTCCGTCAGGGTCGCTAGTGTAAGGGAAACCCCAGAACATGAATGAAGCAAAGGCGGTCAACCGGATGGAGCAACCAAATACACGTGATACATTGGCACTGGAGTTAGAACAGCTTGGTGTGCAGGCGGGGATGACCGTCCTCGTGCACTCCGCGCTTAGCGCGTTAGGGTATGTATGCGGGGGGCCGGTGGCAGTGATCCAAGCATTAATGGATGTGCTGACACAACTCCTACCCGGCTGTAGATACCATGCGTCTCAGCAGGTGGCAGTGATCCAAGCATTAATGGATGTGCTGACACCAGAAGGCACATTGGTCATGCCTACTCACTCGTCGGACCTCTCCGACCCGGCGCAGTGGCACCATCCGCCGGTCCCCGAGGCGTGGTGGCCGGTGATGCGCGCGACGATGCCGGCCTTTGATCCACAATAGAGATCAACGCTGAGCGCTTCCCAACCCTGGGAACTGACCTAGAAGCTAGCGGAGCTGTGAAGATCGGGCAGATTGGCGTAGCGACGGCGCGGCTGATGAGGCAACGTACGCTGGTTGATTTTGGGGTACAATGGCTGCAAGCAAACGAACATGCATAAAATTTGCATCTGCCCCTGACCTATGCTATACTCTCAGTACTGCGATGAGCTATGCTCATGCGGGAGTGGCTCAGTTGGTAGAGCATCTCCTTGCCAAGGAGAAGGTCGCGAGTTCGAATCTCGTCTCCCGCTCCAGTAGCTCTAAATGGGGCATAACAAATCAAAACCTCCTCGACAAAAACCGTTTGTCGAGGAGGTTTTGTGTATGGTATAATGGCCCGACAAAACTAGACAGTGAAATCGGCGATTTTGAGATAGACTGACCGCCATGAGAAAAGCCTACAGTCCCCAATTCAAGGCCCAGGTTGTGCGGGAGTTGCTCAAGGAAGAGCTGTCCGTCTCACAAATCGCGACCAAGTATGAGGTCCATCCGACCCAACTCCATCAATGGAAAGCCACCGTCCTCAAAGGCTTGCCCTCCTTGTTTGTGGATGAGCACAAGGCGCTCGATGCCACGAAAGTGGCCCACGAAGACCAGCTGACGGAACTCTACGCAGAAATCGGCAAGTTGACCACGCAGCTCGCGTGGTTGAAAAAAACCGTCAGGGCAAGGGTAGCGTACGTTGGGGCAATAGTCCCGTACGAGCTGTCGCCACCGTCCAGCGTGCTTCAAGGTCTGCCAGAAACGCTGTTCGCGTGTGCCGAAACCGATACTGTTT
>JACDGP010000014.1 GCA_013821605.1 Herpetosiphonaceae bacterium | reverse complement strand
ATACAGTACTGGTGCTAATGCAGGACCTGTGAACTAATCACGATCTGCCAAATACCGTCAGTACGGCTAAAAGAATAGGACTTGCTGCCTATTGTTGTGCCCTTCGTAGTGCTCTATAGTATCAAACATCAAGTAATTGATGATTTCATACTTTATTCGCGAAGGGAACATTCAGTGTTACGCAATTTTTTCGCACGTGAGGAAGGCCAGGGGCTGGTCGAGTACGCATTAATCCTCGTGTTGATCGCAATCGTCGTTATCGGTATCTTAACGGTCCTGGGTAAAAAGGTATCGACTGTCTTCTCCCAGATCAACTCGGGCCTCAGCTAAGTTCAACTCCGGCAATTTGGAAGCGGTGGTGTGTATGCACCACCGCTTCTTGTTATGCTTCTCCTAGCCCCACCTCTGTTGCAATCTCTACTTGCTGGGCACAGCTGTCGCCGCAGTTGCACCGGCCGTCACCTGTGGTGCTGGCACGGCTGCACTGCTGGATGGCAGTGCGCTTGGCGGTGGTGGTGGTGGCACAGCGGTGGGTGTAGCAGTTAGCGGCGGCACAATCGTGGCAGAGGCCCGTGCCGCGTCTAGCCACTTGGTATATGCCGCCGTCTGCAGGCGGTCCTTTTTGGCCTGCGGCTCTTCGGGCAACCGCTGGATGATATGCCAGCCGAACTGTGTCTTTACCGGTTGGCTAATCCCATTCTCTTTGAGTGCAAACGCCGCATCTGCAAACGGCTGGACCATCTGGCCTGTTTTTGGAAATGCTGGCAGCTCACCGCCCTTAGCCGCCGTCGTCTCATCCTCCGATTTCGCCTTAGCGACATCCGCAAACGTCTCTGCATGCGCGCTCACCTGCTGGTAGATCGCCATCGCCTCCGGCAACCGCGCCTGGTAAGCCTGCTCAAGCGCCCCTGGGCTCAAAGTAGGGGTTGGAACGGCGGTCATCGTCGCTGTCGGTGTTACTGCGCTGGTTGCGTGTGGAGTTGGCGTTGTTCCTGCTGGTGCTATCGGAGTTTGGCTTGGCTTCGGCACCTTGAGCAGAATATGGCGCACGGTAATCTGGTCGGGCTGACTTGCTATATCAAGCGGTAGCTTATTCTTGACTTGCGTCGTAATCACCTCCGCTCGGAACTGATCATGGAGCGCCTGTAGGAACTCGGCTTTGCTTGCATTAGCCTGTTTTGAAGCTGACGGTGTATCGGCTGGCAGTGTTTTGAGGATGTTTTCGTACTCGGTATACAGTACATCCACAATTTGAGCGGCCTTCTGGGTCGCCACTTGCGGCACAGGCGAGGCACTTGGGCTCGGACTTGGTGAGGGCGTTGGCGATGGTCCTCTGGTAGGACTGGGCGACAGCGTTGGTGTGCTTTTGGCTGTAGCCGTCGTAGGCGTACCCTGAGCGGTGGCACTGCTCCCCGGTTGCGCAGTATTTGCTGCAGTTGTTGTGCCACTCACCGTCGTTGTAGCGGTAACCGGTGCGGGTGAAGACAGTAGTCCCCCGTACTGCGATACAATAGCTTGGTCGATCTCGCCCACTTGCGGATCGATCCCGAACTGTTGTTTGGCCTTCTCGTCTGCAATCGTTTGATCGGTCCAGGTCGTGACCTGTGCATCACTAACCGGCGTTTGTTGCCCCCGGACTGTACCGAGGTCGGCTAATGTACTATTGGCCGTGACAATCTGATTTTTAAACGTATCCCCTTGCTGCCCCAAGCTTTGATCCGGTCCCAGAATTTTACTGAACTCGAGATTGCGGATCATCTCCTGCAAGGTGGTGGCCCGTGCGACACGATCAGAAGTTGCGCGCGTCAGGGTTTGACCATTAACGGCGCGAATACTTCGACTTGGTACATACAAGCGATCATAGGCGACGCCGATGATGACCAACAATAAGGCGAGGCCAATGGCCCCACTTAGGACCAAGATGAGGCGCCGTTGCGCATAATTCTCGCGCTGCCGCTCGGCGATTTGCCGTTTCGTCAAAGGGCGTTGTGGTTGGGGCGATTGAGGTGAACGAGGTCGGTTGCTCATACATGCTCACACGAAACGGGCATGGGCGCTATGCTCCCATGCCCGTCTAAAAAAGCTTTAGTCTATCTTGAACCGCAGGCTTAGCCACGTCCCGGCGCGGCGACAAACGGTAATAAAGCCATATGCCTTGCCCGCTTCACCGCCGTGGCCAGCCCACGTTGGTGACGAGCACATGCACCGGTGCGACGGCGGGGCAGAATTTTGCCACGCTCCGACACATGTCGCTGCAAGCGCTTCAGATCCTTGTAGTCCGGCGTGCGAATCTTATCGGCGCAGAACATACACACCTTGCGGCGAGGTGTATAGCGGCGCCGCCCCCCCGCTTGAGGCGCTCCGCCCTCGCCTCCATCCATTGCGTCGGGCCCTGTCGGCGGTCCCATACGCCGCCGATCATCGCCACCACGACTTTGATAATTATCACTCATAGCCTGCTTTACCTTGTCTTTTTAGAATGGAATATCTTCGTCCCCAAAGCCTATGCTTGACTCCGTATCCGATGGCAGCGTGCGTGGTTGTCGGTTGCCACCCTCATCACCGCTGGGGTGCCCATCCAGAATAATCATGTCCGTCGCGACAATCTCCGTCCGCTGTCGTTTTTCACCTGTTTGCGGCTCGTCCCAACTATGGTTTTGGAGGCGACCCTCGATATACACCCGCGCTGCCTTGTGCAGGTACTGGCCGCAGATTTCAGCTAATCGGCTCCACGCTACGACCGTAAACCAATCAGTCTCATCACGTGTATGCCCTTCGCTGTCGCGCCACTGGCGCGACACCGCCAACCGAAATGTGGTAATGGGCGTTCCCTGCGGTGTATACCGTAGCTCAGGTTCGGTTCCCAACCGACCGATCAACATAACTTTGTTGAGGTCTTTCGCCACGGCTACCTTAGGATTCTCCCGTTATTCCTCAATGGGCTTGTTCGCTTCGGCGGTCGGCAAGGTTATCAAATACCGCATAATCGGATCGGCCAGCTTGATCGAGCGCTCGATCTCTGCAATTTTGGCTGGCTCGGCTTGAAACTGCAACAGGACGTAGTAGCCCTCCTGCACGTCTTTGGATTCACGCCGCATAGCATACGCTAACTTCCGGCGACCGCTAATCGGTTGCAAGCTCGCGTTGGGCGTAATCTCCGCACCATTCGCCGTTATCGCCGCCGCCATCTGCCCAGCAAAAGCGGCACAGGCTTCATCGTCACCGTGGGTGGGCGCGATGATATACATCAATTCGTAGTCGCGCAACAGAAACACCTCCCTTCTATGGAGTTACCCTGCAAACAGATCACCAGCCGCGCGTGGCTGTCAATCGTCGCAGAGCAGAAGGAGAAGAACGCTCATCGTTCAAACTCGAACGCGCAGTATAGCACATTCAAAGTCGCAGGGCAATCTCTAGCGACGACGATTGCCCCGTTCATACGCGCTTTTTATGTATATGCATCGCTATTCGCTTACGTTGGTCAGGTAGCCATTCCGTACTAATGTTGAAGTCATACAGGATTGTAGGTACCACATCTTCCCGCAATAACCCCTCATCTATAGATCATAATTGTCCTGTGCAATATTGAATACCGCCGTCCTGCTTCGGCACATACGGTTATTCCAGATTGCGGCACGAGCTGTTCAGCCGATACCACTAGTACATCCTGAACCGAAAGCTGGGCCGTCGTCACAATCATTACCCCCTTTCGTACTGGAGTTGAAGAATGATGAAGGCTAGGTTGCCGGAGTCCACGCGGTTGGTTTCATCCAACCCTCACACGCAAACAGTCAAGGAAATGGTGGAGCAAGTTGCGCTCCCTGAGCTCTACTGCCCGTTTCCTTCGGCGATTAACCGGGGCCTTGAGGTAGTCGGTCAGCAGACTGTTGAGTGGGCTCGTCGATTTAAGCTCCTGGAGGGGCCAGCTGCATACGAACGCCTGGACGCGATGCGCATCGGTTTGCTTACCGCACGCGCCCATCCGCATACGCCGCTTGCCGAGCTACAACTGGTCACAGATTGGACGACATGGCTCTTCATTTTGGATGACCACTGTGATGAGTTAGGGATTGGCAAGCATCCCAAGCAACTCCAAGCTCTGCATCATCGTACACTCACTATCTTGCGTGGAGCGGCTGTCACGGACCAAGACAATCCGATGTTGCACGCGCTCCACGATCTGCGCGAACGTCTATTGTTAAAGGCCTCTGCGGAATGGATGCGACGCTTTATCACCAACTGTCAGGAGTGTCTTGAAGCGTCGATTTGGGAGGCGACGAATCGTGCCAATGGCATAATACCGGACGTAACCACGTATATTAAAAAGCGAGCGTTTACCGGTGGCATGTATCCCTACGTCGCCCTCTTTGAGATCACCGAAGATATTCAGCTCCCCACTGCAGTGACGGAAGACGCCCTGGTCATCCATCTCACCCGGTCTGCCATCAATGTCGTCTGTTGGTCGAACGATATTCTGTCGCTCGGCAAAGAGATGAAAATGGGCGACGTGCATAACCTCGTTTTGACGCTCCAGCACAAGTACCGTCTCTCCCTCAAGGAAGCGATTGCGCGTGCCGCTGCTCTGCATGACGCCGAGGTACGCTCCTTTATTAATATGGAGCAACGGTTGCCCTCATTTGGCTCAGTAATCGATCCTGAATTACAACGCTATCTCGGCATGTTGCGTTCTTGGATGCGTGGCAATTTAGACTGGTCATACACCTCCTACAGATATCTACTAACCCCGTCCATAGGCAGCGATGCCTAACATCGCATGTCAACGTTTGAGCGGTCCTGTTGATCAGGAACTAACAGAACCAACCCTTCTAGGAGTTTTTCCTGTTCCTCGCTAAGCCAATTTAAGGTAAACTCACTATAAGCTAAAGAATGTGGATAAAATCTTAAGCGGTGACAGCCATCTTCAGCGGAGTATTCGGGAGCAGGCTTTGCCCGTGACCAACCGTGTGCCAATGTACGCTGACCAAGCCGCACAGCTCGTGCGGCTCCATCAATTCCTGCGCTGGATTGTGCCTTCCAATTTTGGTTTTGCGCTCATTGCGGCGATTGGCTTTATCGTCTTTCGTGATCTTCCCACGGGTATCACTGCCATAGTCCTGATCCTCTGTAGTGGTGTATTGTTTCTGGCACAAGTCCTGGTACGGCGTGAGCGTTTGAAAGAAGCAGTCTCTACGATCTGTGTCGCCCTCCTGGGAGCAAGTGTATTAATCGTCCTGCTTCAGCCTGCTTTATTCCCAACCCTCGCATGTATTCCGCTATTGGCTGTGGCCCTCGCACTTCCATACCTTGACGGTCGTTCGTTACGCTTCCTGACAGTTGCCGCTTTTCTGACAACCATCGTCATCGTCCTGTGCGGTGAGTTTGTGTCATCATGGTCACGCTTACCAGACTGGTTTGTGGTCGGTTTCCGCATCGCCTCACTAACAACCACGATTGGCTTAGTGCTCGTGCTCTTGTGGCAGTTCAGCAGCCGGCTCAACGATACGCTTGCTCGTACCCGAGCAGCTGAGGAGCGGTACAGCCTCGCGGCCCGTGGTGCTAACGACGGCCTCTGGGATTGGGACCTGCTGACCAACGAGGTCTACTACTCAACGCGCTGGAAGGAAATGCTGGGTTGCGGCGAAGATGAAGTTGGCACAAGCCCTGATGAATGGTTTAACCGTATCCACGAGGACGACCGCATCCGCGTCAAGGCCGAGCTTGCGGTACATCGTGACGGACTCACTCCTCATTTTGAGAGCGAACATCGCATGCGTGATGTGAATGGCCGCTATCATTGGATCCTCTCGCGTGGCTTAGCCGTCTGTAATCAGGATGGGCAAACCACCCGTATCGCCGGCTCCCAAACCGATATTACCGTGCGTAAACAAGCGGAAGAGCAGCTTATTCACGATGCGCTCCACGACTCCCTCACCGGCTTACCCAATCGTGTCTTGTTCATGGATCGCCTTGGCAAGGCGGTCAAACAGGTGCGCCGTCATCCTGACTATCTCTTTGCGGTGCTGTTTCTGGACCTTGATCGCTTCAAGGTGGTTAACGATAGCCTCGGTCATACTGCTGGCGATGAGTTGTTAGTTGAGTTAGGACGGCGGTTGTTAGCGGCGGTACGTCCTAATGACACTGTAGCTCGACTTGGCGGCGATGAGTTCGCTATCTTACTTGATGGTATCACTAATCTGCACTTTGCTACCTCAGTTGCGGATCGGCTGCAAGTGCATATGGAAGCTCCGTTTGTATTGCAGGTGAACGAAGTCTTCTCTGCCATCAGTATGGGCATTGCCTTCAGTCAGGCTGACTACGAACAGCCTGAGGAGGTGCTCCGCGATGCCGACATCGCGCTGTACCGCGCCAAAGCGATGGGCCGCGCGCGCCACATTGTGTTCCATCGGGCAATGCATGTTCGCGCTGTAGAAGTACTCCAGCTCGAGATGGATTTACGTCGAGCGATCGAGCGCCAGGAGTTTGTCGTGTACTACCAACCGATTGTTTCGATGCAAACGGAGCAGATTACAGGCTTTGAGGCACTGGTACGCTGGCAGCATCCCCAACGCGGGCTCCTAGCCCCCGGCGAATTTGTTCCTATTGCCGAGGAGACCGGTCTCATTGCCCCGATCGGTTGGCTTGTGCTTACTGAAGCCTGCCGGCAGATGCGCATCTGGCAAGCCCACTTTCCTGACTATTCTGCGCTCACCATGAGTGTCAACTTTTCCGGCACTCAATTGGCGCATCCCGACTTGACCAAGCATATTGATGCCATCGCTCGGGAACTTGGTGCCAGTATGCGCTATCTCCGGCTCGAAATAACCGAGACAGTCATCATGGATCATGCTGGCTCTTCTGCCGAAGTTCTGGCATATCTGCGTTCGCTTGGTATTCAGTTGCACATCGACGACTTCGGTACCGGCTATTCATCCTTGAGCGCCTTGCATCAATTTCCGATCAGCACTTTAAAGATCGACCGCTCGTTCATCGGCCGGTTAGATGCCGATGGTCAGCATGCCAACATGATCGAAACGATCGTTACTCTGGCGCACAATCTGCGGCTTGATGTCATTGCCGAAGGTGTAGAAACAGCCGCTCAATCCCAGCATCTCCGTCGTCTCGGCTGTGACTATGGTCAAGGCTATCTCTTCTCTAAACCGGTTGATGCCGACAAGGCGACCGCCTTGATCGCCCAGGCTGGTATCACCAGTTGTAGCCGCTCTGCTCTCGTTACTGCTGCGTACATTGCCAAGTAACACAACGAACCACCGGCATATGCCGGCGGTTCGTTATCTGCTGCTAGAGCTATGATTGCAGGCGTAGTCCGCCGGCCCAGTGCGCGCGCCAGTAGCTATCGCTGATCCGAGATAGCTGAACTCCCATCCTTGGTGTATTGGCTGTGACGATCAACCCGTTACCGACGTAGATCGCTGCGTGCGTGATGCCCCGGCCGGCCGTGTTCGCAAAGAACACGAGGTCACCGGGCTGGAGCGACGCGATCTGCGGGATGCGGGTGCCGTTCATCTCCCATTGAGCAAGTGCTTGGTGGGGCAGCGCAAGCCCCATACGACTATAGACGTAGCGGGTCAAACCTGAGCAATCGAATGAGGAGGGACCAGCCCCACCATAGCGGTAGGGATAACCAACATACTTCCTGGCTATCTGGGCAATGCTTTGGCCGAATGCTGTGCTCATTGCGATGACAGTGCTCGTAGCCTGTGTTGACACCGGTGTTGTATCGGCCTGTGTACTGAGCACCTCTACCACCTCGGCGGCAACCCAACCGCTGCTGCCGCTTGGTGTCTGGACCCGGTACCACTGATCCTGCTGATCCGTGACCGTCAACACTGTGCCACGCTGCAAACGCGCCACCCGCGCACTATCGGTCGCGGGCTCACTGCGTAAGATTCCCACCGCCACGGCTACCCGCAGCTGCTGTGCGCCTACCAGTGGCGCACCAAACCGCTCCACGCCGCTCACACCATTGTCGCTTGGTACGGTGAAAGCTGCATCCCCGCTGCCGCTCGTACCAAGCACGGCAAGGGTTGCGGCAATCGGCTGTGCCTGGGAGTGTTGGGGAGCAAGTAAGCCGGTGGCAGTGAGAGTTGCACCTGCGGCGACGGCTGTGAGCAGTCGAGCGACCGAGCGATGCGAGAAGAAGCGATGATTGAGCCTGAATGTCTGGAGATCAGCAACCGTGCGACGTGGACGGGTGGCCAATTTCAGCATGTTGTAGGTTCCTTGCTGTCCGCTCAGCAAACAGGGCTAGGCGGACCGAGGGCCGTTGCCGCATCTTGGTCGGCAACTGCAGTCATCGTGGTCATCGTAAACGACTGCGCTAGTCTACCATGCACTCCCTCATCATGCAACTATCAGAAAGGAAACAGCTGTGTCTACAAGATAATCAGGCCACGTCGCGCGCCACGACTCACTGCATCCGCACGGCTGACCGCCCCCAATTTGCTGTAAACCGCCGAGACGTGGAACTTCACCGTGTGTTCGCTGATGTGCAATTGCCGCGCAATCTGTTTATTCGATAAGCCCTGGCCGACGAGCTGGAGCACTTCGTCTTCGCGCGTCGTAAGTGGTTCAACGAGTGCATCGGCTGCACTGCTGCCGCTCATGCCTGCATGGCTGGCTACTGCCTCAAGCAGCACGGGCGGCAGCACAATCAAACCTTGCGCGGTGGCAATCACTGCGGCATGCAGTTCACTTGCTGGAGCATCCGGTAACACAATGCCCCACGCCCGTACATGCAACCGGCGGAGCTGCCGGACGGTTGACGGATCGGACGAAAGTACCAGCCAGGCTGGCCCCTCGTCCTGTCCCGCCTCCCTATCCGGCAGCAGGCTGTCGTCGGCGATAACGACCACATCCGCGCGCTGCAGATCGGCCCCCATCTCGGCCAACGTTGCCACCGCTCCGACAAACTCGATATCTGCTGCTGTCAACAGTGCTTGCACGCCGATGCGTAGGGCTGGCGTCGGCGCGACCACGAGCACGCTGGTCATGCATCCATCCTATGAACGTTCCGCAATCGTGACCTGCAGCGTCTGCAAAACGCCACCGCGCAAGACCATCACCGGCACTGCTTGCCCGACGCGCTCCCCGGTCAACAACGCCTGTAAGTCATCTGGATCCTGCACTGGGTGATTATCTAGTGCAACCAGAATGTCACCGAGCAACATCCCACCTTGCTGGGCCGGTGCGCCGTCTTCAACCCGCATAATCAACAGACCTTCCTCTTCCTGGCGGCCTGCCCGCTGTGCTGCCGGAATATGGACCGGCTGTGAGCTGATGCCGAGAAAGCCCCGCTTGATTTTGCCCTGATGGGCTAGGGTGTCTGCCACCCGCCACGCAATTGCCGCCGGAATAGCCATGGTCACGCCACGTGCTAGCCCTGTGGTCGTGATGCCTAGGACCGCACCACTAATATCGACCAATGGTCCACCAGAAAAGCCGGGGTAAGGCGTTGCGTCTGTGCGTAGATAGCGTTCAAGCATCGCCCCTTTACCCACGCGCACCGGGCCGCCGATTGCGCTCACCACGCCCAGGCTCGCCTGCACGCCTTCGGCTGATGGTCGTCCTACCGCCAGTGCCAACTGCCCGACCCGTGCCTCACCGCTTGCTGTCTGTGCCGGCGCACTACTTAACCCTGCAACGCGTAGCACTGCCAGGTCACTCGCCGGATCACGTCCTACGAACTGTGCCGCCAGCACCTGTCCATCATGCGTTTGAATCTTGATATCCTCTTCGCGCTCCAGGACATGATCGGCCGTGAGTACCAAGCCCTCTGCATAGACCACGCCACTGGCTGCTTGGCGTGGTCGTCCTTCGACCATCACCAGTGCTGCCCCAATGCTGGCCACAGCATCGGCCATGCCATTCGATAATGCCTGTAATCCCGCTGTAGGTTGTTCCGTAGCTGTCATTGTCGCCTCCATTGATCTCTCATATGCTCGATCATATGCGCCGGTCCCCTGCTTGCTATCACCCGTGTGACTGGCACCACACCTAGCAGAATGGCTAGGCCTAGCCCAATGCCAAGTTGCTCGTCCTGGCGCCTAACCTATATAATTGAATGTATCAGAGTTTGTTGTTGCACCCAAGGAGGCTGAGCATGAACACCATCAACACAAAAGAGTACGCGAACATTCGCTTCGATAGCCCGGTCGTCCAGGCTGAATTCGAGCGGCTGGTTGCTCTGGTTACCGCTGCGGAACAGGCGCGCGCCCCCCTTGGCCAGAGCCAGCGCGCCGCTGAAGGCGACCTGGCGCGCGGAGACATTTCATCCAAGCAGTTCGACAGCATCGATGCCCAATACATCGCCGCCAATAACAAGATTGCTGCTGCGAAAAAAGCCGTCGACGCCTTCCTACGCAATAACCGCAACTACCACATTGAGCACTAAAAACTGGTGCCCGCACTGCTGAACGGTGGGCGGGCATCTATTGTACGTCTACAGCTTGTGGTACAATCTCCTCGGTAGCGTGCATTGCCGCTTTCAATGTATTTTATGTCATCGCTTTGTTATCTTGACGATAACTTGTTGCCCTATACTATAAAAGTGACTAGACCTGAGGACTAGCCAAAATGTTCATGGTCGTGTATGATGGCACTACTACCACTATAGGCCGTAGATACTCCGTATAATCTGGGATTCGCTACGGAGTTTTTGTGTTTATTGTGCAAAATGGTTGTCTGAAGGTACTATTGGAGCTATGAGTAATATTGGGAGGAATGGTTTATTGACAGCAGAATACTCGCGTCCCGACCGTAATGGCGGCACCCCTGATGTGCCGAAACGCTGTAGCCACGGAAAGGAGTAGGGGCATATGAAGAGCCGAACGTCCACGCGCCTTGGTCGCACACTCCGTGCGATATCGGTCATCGCTGTCGCCATGGTCATCATCATCGGCATATTTACTATTCCCGTTGGCGCCCAACCCATAGCGCAGCCGGATGCGAGTTCGCCCTATGGTGCAGTGCCAACCGCGACGTCTACCACGTCGTCCATTTGCTTGGAGCGCGAGTGCCTTACGGTCACGCCGACCAAGGACCCCGCAACGAGCACGCCCACAACGCCGTCTATTTGCTTGGAGCGTGAATGCTTTACGGTGACGCCAACCCGTACTGGTGTCACCGCCACCAGTACGCCGACGACGCGCACCGCTACCAGTACTTCGACGAGCGGTACCGCCACCAGTACTTCGACGAGCGGTACCGCCACCAGTACTTCGACGAGCGGTACCGCCACCAGTACTTCGACGAGCGGCACTGCCACGTCCACTCCCACGACCGGCACTCCGACGGAAACGCCGATGAACACCAGCACGCCGACGAACACGAGTCCACCGCATCACACAACGGATACGCCGACTAGCACATCGACATCTACCGCTACACCGACGAACACGTCCGGCGGCTCAACGTCTACCGCTACACCGACGAACAAGCCCGGCGGCGGCTCAACGTCTACCGCTACACCGACGAACAAGCCCGGTGGCGGCTCATCGTCTACCAACACACCGACGACCACGTCCGGTGGCGGCGGCTCATCGAACACGAGCACTCCGGTAGCTGTAGTCCCGACAACCGTTCCCCCGGTTGCGACCGCTGTCCTACCTACGGCTATCCTGCCTGGGAACGGTGGACAACAACCCTCGCCGGTAGTGGCACTACCTACGGTGCTCCTCCCGAGTGGTGGCACCCGCGTCCCGGTGGCAACTGCGTTGCTGCCTGGGTCGGGCCAGCAAACGCCGCCGATGCCGAACACCGGTGCCTCTGACCAACGGCAAGCTCTGACGCTCCTGCTACTACTTGTTGCTACTGGCGCGGTTGGCTTTGGCTTGGTGTTACGACGTCGAGGTCGTGACCGCTAGACGCTTGACCTGACCATCCGTCAATTCGAACCCCGCGCCACATGTATGGCGCGGGGTTCTTTATGGTATCATAACCGCTCTTAAACATGGAGTTCCCGGGCAGCACTGCTACCGGAATTTCGTTGTTGTCTGCGGTTCGTATGCCTATCAATCTACGCCTGTATTACGAAATTGCCATCCGCGCCTTTCGCCGTGCGAGCGTCTATCGTGCGGCCTATGTCGCCGGCATTCTCACCAATGCCTTCTTTGCCGCGTTGCGCTGCTTCGTCTATCTGGCGGTCTACCATGCCGGAACCAGCGTGGCTGGCTTCAGCCCTAATGACGCGATCACCTATACCTGGCTAACGCAGGCCTTGATCTCGATCGGCGCTGGTTGGCTGGCCTGGGATTTAATGCAAACCATTCGCAGCGGTGATGTGATCACCGATTTGAGTCGGCCTTGGAGCTTCTACGGCTACTGGCTCAGTCGCTCACTCGGTGAGCGGTGCTTCAATCTCCTGTTGCGTGGTTCGGTGACCTATCTGATTGGCTTCCTGTTTTTTGCCGCCCGCCTTCCACACCTCACGGAGGCCCTGGCCTTTGTCGTGGCAATTGGGCTAGCCCTGCTGGTTTCGTTCGCGTATGGCTTCATCGTAAATCTCACGGCTTTTTGGCTGATCGACAACACCGGCGTTATGCTCATCGCCAACATCGTGCTGACCTTTTTTTCCGGCTTTCTGCTACCGCTGGCCTTCTTTCCGCCCTGGCTGCGGCAGGTTGCATTGCTGCTCCCTTTTCAGGCCATTACCAGTCTTCCCGCAGAAATTTGGCTCGGCCATCTCACGGGTGCTGCCGTGTGGCGCGCCTTCGCCGTACAAGCTGGCTGGGCGCTTGTGCTGATGTTACTGGCAATCCGCATGCTGCACTTCGCTATGCGCAAGGTTGTCATCCAGGGCGGGTAACACCGTCACAGGACCTTATGCTATCGCTATACCTACGTCTGATCGGTGCACGGATCCGCTCCCAGATGCAATACAAGCTGTCCTTCTGGTTGGAGTTGGTCGGCTTTGCCTTGAGTTCCGGCTTAGAATTTGTCGCCTTGGCGATCTTGGTTGGTACATTTCACTCGGTCGGTGGTTGGAGTCTGGCCGAAGTCGGAGTACTCTATGGCCTTAGTTCGATCTCTTTTGGACTAGCCGAAATGGTCAGCCGAGGCTTCGATGCACCCTTTGAGCTTATGATGCAACGCGGTAGCTTCGACGGCGTTTTAACCCGCCCGCTCGGCAGCTTCTTCCAGATCATGACGTCGGAGTTTCAGCTCCGGCGGCTTGGACGCTCGACCCAGGGTGCGCTGGTCTTCCTGTATGCCTGCCGGCACCTCGCGATCCACTGGACCTTGGCGCGCCTGATTCTCATGCCGCTAACGCTGCTATCCGGCATGGTCGTTTATATGGCCTTGATCGTGATCGGCGCCACGATTTGCTTTTGGACGATCAAAACGCCCGAGGTCATTAATATCTTTACCTTTGGCGGTGATACGCTTGTCAGCTATCCGCTCAGTATCTATAACGGGCTGATCCGCAATATCTTTTTATGGGTGGTGCCGGTGGGCTTTGTGAACTACCCGGCTGCGCTCCTGCTGCTGCAGCGCAGCGACCCATATGGTTTGCCGGCGACTGCGGCCTGGGCTGCGCCGTTGGTTGCCACCGTCTTTTTTGCGGCCGCCGGCCTCTTTTGGCGCGTCGGCGTTTCCAAATATACGTCTACCGGCTCCTGACAGCTAGCGAGGACGATCATGACTTTGATCGAGGTTGAACACCTACGTAAGACATTTCTGCTGGCCGTCCGCCAAACCGGGCGATTCGCTAGCCTGCGGGGCTTGCTCTCGCGTCAGACCCGCCCAGTGCATGCCGTTTCCGATGTGTCGTTCACGGTCGCCGCTGGCGAGTTGGTGGGCTATATCGGTCCAAATGGTGCGGGCAAGTCGACGACCATGAAGATGCTGACCGGTATTCTCCATCCCACCTCCGGGCGCATCAAGATCGCCGGGCGTGTACCCTACCAGGAGCGGGTGGAGCATGTCCGCCGCATCGGCGTCGTCTTTGGGCAGCGCTCCCAGCTCTGGTGGGACTTGCCGACTATCGAAAGCTTCGCGCTCTTGCGGCACATCTACCGTATCCCGCTTGCGCGCTGGCAGGCCAATCTCCAAAGCTTTAGCACCTTGTTGGATCTCGAGCCCTTCCTCAATACTCCGGTGCGCCAGCTTTCACTTGGACAGCGCATGCGTGCCGACCTCGCTGCCGCCCTGCTCCATGACCCTGCGATTCTCTTTCTGGACGAGCCGACGATTGGTCTTGATGTCGTAGCACGTGAGCGTATTCGCGAGTTCTTAGAGCATATCAACCGCGAGAATGGTGTCACGATCATGCTGACTACCCACGATCTGGCCGATATCGAGCGCCTATGCCCACGGGTCGTGTTGATCGATCATGGAGGCGTCGTTTATGATGGACCGCTGGCCACCTTACGTACCCGCTTTGGTCGCTGGCGCACACTGATCGTCGACTTAAACCAAAGCGTTGATCATGTGGAGGTCCCCGATGCCGAGCTGCTGCGTGTTGAAGGCACGCGCGTTGCCCTCCGCTTCGACCGCGACCGCACCACCGCCGCCGCGTTGATCGCTGCCGTTGCCGCGCGCTATCCGATCCGTGATCTGACCGTCGAAGAACCGGAGATCGAATCGATCATCCGCGACCTCTACGAGCAACCGGGCAGCCTCGCGTAAACCTATACCTCCGGTGCTATCACGGAATGCTGCAGTGCTTCAACCCAACCGCCGCCTCTTCCCGCTGTACGTCGCTCGACTGGACCGTGATCGTCTCTCCTGCATGCACCTGGGTAGCCGGAGTATCAAGTTCACATAACACCTTGGTTGCCACACTGGTCTCTAACTGCACAACCATGTGGTTGCTGTGCTGGTTGATGGCACTGACTTTCCCCTGTACCAGCAGCCGTGCATACCCGTAGTCAGAGAAAAAGTGATCCTCCTCCATCGCTCGTCCGATCTGGTCGGCAGACACGTGCATGACCGGTGCGGACGATGGCAATTGAGCAGCCGGGATGGGATCTCGCACCCTACACGCGACGAGATTCATAATCAACAGGAGTGCCAGCCCCTGCCACATCGCTCGTGTTGCCCACCGCCACCGGCCATGTGCAGCACCCACGGGAAGCGTGGGTACTTGCTGATAACCATTATGCTGAGTATATGCTGGTCGCATGGCTATCTCGCTCCTTGCTCCACTGCTTGCACGTCTTCATGCACCATACGCCGTACCTGTGATCAACACAAGCACTCAAGTGTAGGGGCAGCAAGGTTATCCACGACGCTCGCCCTCAGCTCACTGCTCGGCGTCCTGCAGCCAACGCAAGGCCAGCGTGACTGCCGCAGCGTCTTCGGCTAGGGCTACCACAAAATCAGGCATATGCAGGCGATTGTCGATCTGTTGCCGCAGGTAGTAGAAGCCGAAGGTCGAGGCGATGGCACCGAGTGCTCCGAATCCTGCGCCGGTGAGCGCCGATTCACCACGGGACTGGGCAAAGCTGCCGCCACCTAGCGCCCCGATCAACGCTCGACCGACCAGTGGTCCGGGCTTGATCCGGGCGGGTATCGCGGGTGTCTTATCTGCTATCATCTCGCCCAGCGCGGCTACCTTCGACACCGCGTCCGCCGTTGGGCTACCCAGACGGTCCCATGGCGCACCAAGCTCCTGGGGTGCGCCATGGTTGAGGTATGCGCTGATCGTTGCCAAGCCGGTCATCGAGCGCATCCCCGTGATCACGCCCAGCAGCGTAGCCTGGCGTGAGAGTGTTGTCGTATCCATGTGTTGTTCCCTTATAATAGCCTCCGAGAAGGAGCACATCGTGCTAAATATAGCAATTATTGGCGCAGGCAACATGGGCAGCTATCATGCTCAGGTTATCGCTCGTCAGCCCGACGCGCGGGTTGTCGCCGTCGCTGACAGCGATGGGGAGCGCGCTGCCGAAGTTGCGGCTGCCGTTGGCGCGCAGGTCGAGCCTGACCCACTGCACTTGGCGTTGCGCCCCGACATTGATGCCATCGTCATTACCACGCCGACCGCCTCGCACCGCACCTACGTTGAAGCTGCGGCGGCGGGCGGCAAGCATGCCTTTTGTGAGAAACCGCTCGCCCGGACACTCGAAGACGGGCGGGCGATGCTGGCTGCCGTGGAGCGCGCTGGGACAAAACTCGGTGTGGGTCACGTTGTCCGCTGGATGGCGGACTACGAGCAGGCTCGGCAACTTGTGCTCGACGGCGTGCTTGGTAAGCCCGGTATCGCCCGTGCGACGCGTGGTGGCGCCTTTCCACGCGCCGCGCAGACCTGGTATGCCGACTTTGAAACCAGCGGCGGCGTCCTGCTCGACCTGCTGATCCACGACCTGGACTGGCTCCGCTGGACCTTTGGACCGGTGCGCCGTGTCTTCGCCCGCCGCATGCCAGCGATCCCGGCCTATGACGGCGTGATGGTCGTGCTGCGCCATCACAACGGCGTCATATCGTATGCTGAAGGCAACTGGAGTTATCCTAGTGGCTTTCACACTGGCTTTGAGATTGCCGGTCGTGACGGCGTGCTCCTGAGCGACAACCAAACGACCACGCCCCTCCACTTTGAACTACGTCCAACTAGCTCCGGAGCAGCCATCGACGTGCCCATCACCACCTCCCGCACCGCTAATCCCTACGAGCACCAGGATCGGGATTGGTTGGCCTGGCTCGCGGGTGGTCCCGAGCCACGCTGTACGGCAGCTGATGGGCTTGAGGCGTTGCGGATTGCCTTGGCCGGGCTCACGTCAATCACGACTGGACAACCAGTCGAACTTGAGGAGGAGCGGCCATGCTGAACGATGCTAGCCCTTTGAATATCGCGATCCTGAGCGCCGCTCACGGCCACGCCGATTCGTATGCCCAGGCCCTGCGCGCCACGCCGGGCGCCAACTTGGCCGGTCTTTGGGACGACAATGCGGAGCGTGGCATGAGCAAGGCTGCCCACTATGGTACAGCCTTCGAAAGCGATCTTGACCGCCTCCTCGCTAAGAGCGATGGCGTCATTATTTGTTCTGAGAACGTGCATCATCGTGACCTTACGATTCGGGCCGCCCAAGCTGGCAAGCACGTCCTGTGCGAAAAGCCGCTCGCCATTAGCCCGACCGATGCCCGCGCCATGCTGCAGGCCTGTGAACAGGCCGGCGTCCTACTCGGCACAGCCTTTCCGGTTCGTCACGCTGCGGGGATTCTGAGCTTACGTGACGCCATCCGGGGCGGCACGCTCGGCCAGATCCTCATGCTTCGGGGCACCAACCGTGGGACGATGCCGGGCGGTTGGTTTGTGGACCGGGCGCTCTCTGGCGGCGGAGCCTTGACCGATCACACCGTCCATGTCGTTGATGCCATTCGTTTCATCACCGGTGAAGAGTTCACCACCGTTTATGCGGAGGCCGATACGCATTTCTACCCGGAGCTTGCCGTCGAAGATTGTGGCCTCCTCGTCATGGAACTCACTGGTGGTGGCATCGTAAGCCTCGACCCGAGTTGGTCACGTCCCAACAAGGCCTTTCCGACCTGGGGCGACGTAACGCTGGAGCTCACCGGCACGCAGGGTGTCGCCAGCTTTGACTACACCGCCCAGCACAGCACCCTCTACAGCAACACCCGGATTCGCTCAGCTCAACTCCCGTGGGGCGAAAGTAGCGATGAGTTGATGGTCGCTGATTTTATCCAAGCGATCCGCACCGGACGACCGCCACTTGCCAGTGGTGAGGATGGTTTACGGGCCGTTGAAGTTGTCACAGCAGCCTATGAGTCCGTCGCGCAACATCAGGTGGCCATGGTCACGCACGCGTAGCCTTCGCTACCTTAAAGCCGGAGCCAGCCCGCCGCGCCATACCAATGGCGGCCGGCCTGTAGGTGCCCAATGATCGCGCGCTCCAGTGTCGAGCGGCCGGGCAGTTCATCCAGCGCGCCAAGATTCTGGCCGAAGACGAAGCGCACGATGCCTGCGTCATCCGGCTCCGGCCGTCGAACCGCGAACTCGAAGCGCCGCTGAAACTGCATGATGTTGCTTCCCGCCGGCAGGTACTCCGCAAGCTGGTCATCGAGCAACCACGAGTTGCACGTCGCAATCTCGTACCGTTCCTCGGGAAAATACCGCGCGAAGAATGGCTTTGCCCGCTCGAACGCCATATCGCAGGCCCGCAGCGTAATTGGACCGGAGAACGCGGGTACATGCACCGATAGTCGGAGATCGCCCGGACCATAGGGCAGACCGGCCGCTTGGAGTGCCGCGCCCGTCGTGTCACCAAGCGTCGCCCGCTCGAATTGAAGTCGTCCCATGTCATAGATCCCGCCACGAAAATGCAGCATCAGCCAGAAGGCCGTGCCGAGCCCGCCTTCGCCGTGGATCCGGTGGTACACCGCCATATGCCGCCCGAGGTCCGCCAGTGTGCGTCGCGCAATGTCGTCTGGAATGCTGCGTGCGCGATGGTACGCCTGCACGTGCGGCAACACTGCCAGGAAGACATAAATATAAAAGTAGCGGTGCATGACGCCCATCTCCGATGGCAATGTGGGAAAGAGCTGCGGCCTACCAATCTGCCCCATGTCCCGCACCAGGACGTGAGCACAGCGTTCCAACAGCCACCAGAGCCCTGCCGACTGCTTCAGGCTTGGTAACAGCACAACCAAGCCATCGATCTCCTCGTGGGGCACGGTGAGCTCAAGCAGTATGGGTGGCAACTCGTCGGCGGACGGCAGCTCCACAGCGAATTCTGGCGCACCGGCAGCCTCTAGATGCTCCAACCACGTTGCCGTGACCGGGTCCGCACGGAGCAACTCCCGAATATTATCCACGCCCATGCTCCTCCCTTGAACTACCCATGACCATCAAGGGCTTAGTATATACGCGCAGACACGAGAACGCCCTCGGGAATTGGAGTTAAGAATCATCCCTTCTGCTACGCAGATAAGCAACGGCGGTGGACACTAAAGCCACTCTGACGAGGACCCGCCGCACCAGCTTTGTTCGGTTGTGTTTCCACTCCGCCTTCCAGCCCAGCTCTCCGACAATATTGGGGACATGGCCGTGCATGAGATCATCCAGGACCCCTTCCACCATATTTACCCGGTCCGCCAGCATCAAGGGCAGCCAATGCCCGTAGCTAGATTCGCTATCTTTGAAAGCGATACGGCGGATCATCCCGCTCAATCCCGAGGGCGGCGTCGATGTTCCGAACACCGCAGTGACGTTTGGTCGCTCAATGGAATGCAGGACCTCGACCGTGGTCGGCTGCTGAGGTGGACGCTCCCAGCTGTAGCCCGCCTGTTCCCCATCGTTGCGATGCTTCATCGGGTACGTTGGATCGTTTTTCGGGTCCGCGTCCACACCCCAGCCCTTGATATGCGAGTAGTCTTTAGCTGTATCTTTCATGGGAATTCCCCTCTACATTCTGGCTGATGGCGGCATTAGCACCGGCTTGATGCACTGATCGAGCTTCGCTGAAAAAATCCGGTACGCATCGGACACCTCTTCCAAAGGGATGTGATGGGTGATCAGGGCTTTCGGATCGAGGGTGCCATTCTGCACATGCTCAATCAAGCGCGGCAACAGCCGCTTCACCGATGCCTGGTTGGCCCGGATGGTAATGCCTTTATTCACCACATTTCCAATTGGGACAAGGGTGTTGATCGGGCCATACACCCCCACGATGGAAACAATCCCGCCCTTTTTCACCGAGTTGATCGCCCAATGCAGCGCGGTGGCCGACCCTCCCTGCAGCAGCAATTTTCTGCCGAGGAGCGTCTGCATGGCATTGCCGGCGGCTTCAGCTCCCACGGCATCAATACACACGTCTGCCCCCAGGGAGTCAGTGGTCCGTTTGATGAATACCACCGGGTCTTCGAGTGACCTGAAGTTATAGGCTTCGCATGGAGCATATTTTTTTACGAAGTCGAGGCGGTAATCCACGTGATCAATCACGATGACCCGCCCGGCCCCAAAGAGCCAGGCACATCTGGCTGCCATAATGCCGACCGGACCGGCTCCGAAAACCACAACGGTATCACCACGTTGAATACCGCCCATTTCAGCGGCCTGATAGCCTGTTGGCACCACGTCGGTGAGCAGCACCGCATCGTCTACGTCCATGCCGTCCGGAATGACCGTAGGACCTACATCGGCATACGGGACACGGACATATTCTGCTTGTCCACCATTGTAGCCACCGGCGGTATGCGAATAGCCGAAGATGCCACCTACTGCAGTGGCTTCGGGATTGGATTCATGGCAATTCCCATACAGTTCCTGCTGGCAGAAGACGCACTTTCCACAGGCAATATTGAATGGCACCAGGACATGGTCACCGATCTTTAGTTTCTGCACCTCCTCGCCGAGTTGCTCCACGACACCGGTGAACTCATGGCCAAAGGTCATGCCCACCCTGGTATCCGGCACGTCCCCATTATATAAATGCAGATCGGAGCCGCAGATACACGAGCGGGTAACCCGGACGATGGCATCCTGAGGATGCAGGATCTCCGGCATAGGTTTATGATCGATGCGGACCCGCAGAGGCCCCCGGTAACTCATGGCAAGCATGGATACAGCTCCTTTCCTCTTTAACCCCTCTCCATCTTCGTTGTCGCCATACCGACAGCTCGTGCCCCGCTCCTGTAGTGGCAGGAACGACTAGTACCCACAGAAAGTCGGGCGGTCCCGGCGACTCTGCGCAGGCTGCGTGCCACCGACCTTCCCGCCAGGTCGATTCGGAGTAAGTAGTTGTCCCACCTATGCAACGGCGTGTGTTCAGCGTTCCACGTTATAATGGGAACGTGCTCTCGAGCGGTGCTAGGGAAATATCTGGGTGCTTTCCCTTTTGAATGGATAGCAATACCTGATTCACCGAACTTGAAGGAGATCAAGCATGCCGTTGCAACGCGAAACGGTGGCACGTGCCGCACTGCGGTTATTAAATGAGGTTGGGCTGGATAATTTGACCATGCGCCGCCTTGCCACGTACCTGGATATTCAGAACCCGTCGTTATATTGGCACTTTAGGAACAAGCAAGAACTGCTCAACTGTATGGCTGCGTTGATGATCGCCGAGGCTTTTACTGAACTCCAATCCCCAGAGCCTGAGCAGGATTGGGCCAATTGGTTGGCAACATGGGCCCGCCGGTTACGTAAGACGATGCTTGCTTATCGCGATGGGGCGCGAGTCCTGGCAGAAGCGAACCTGTTGCTCAACGATTTCTTCGAGGTCATAGAATTAGCTTTGAATATTCTTCAGCATGCTGGCTTCGATGAGAGCACAGCTGCCTCGGGGATGATAATGGTCATTCACTATGTCATGGGTGCCGCTTTTGAATTACAAGCTGACCCCTCTTTTTTTGCCTATAGAAAGGGTGAGGAAAGCCCTCGTGCCATTGTCGATGAAGAACGTTTTCCCCGGATTGTTGCCTTTTTTCGCCGCGCTGAAGTTCTCTCATCCACCTCTGCTGAGACATGGTTTGAAGAGGGGTTGTCCTTGCTTCTGGATGGATTGCGTGCCAACCTCGCAAAAGAGCATCCAAACGCCACGAGCGGGTAGAAGACCTGTGGAGCGTTCTTTCGCAAACTCCGAGTGGGCCACCCGGCAATTGAGTGCCATTGGTGAGTAACGATGAAAGCAACAGCAGTGCCTTTGCAAGAGGTGTAGCACTTGGCAATCTAGCAAGGCTAGGTTATACTTATGACGTAAACCTAGCATTGCTAGATTGAAAGAGCCCGGTTTTAGCTGCTATGTCTTGGGGAAGGCCATGTGGCCTCTGAGCCATCGCTAATACCGTGAAGAAGGAAACGATATGAGCCAAGAAAAAAAAGTGCTTGTGCCATCCCACCCCTATGAGGCGGGTGATAAATACGGACTGCTCAGTGTGTTCGAGCCTGGCACCAGGATCCTGCCGACGGGCTTTCAGATCGGGCCGAAATTCCGATCCTTGCCGGTCGACATCATGTTCGAGAAGGACGTCGCGGTCACCTTGCGTGATGGCGTGACGATCTATGTCGATGTGCTTCGTCCTGTTAGGACCGAGAAGGTGCCCGTCATCGTCGCCTGGAGCCCCTACGGCAAGAGCCAGGGCACCGCTCGCAGCGTCACTTCCCTTTTTGCGATGATCGGCTTGGACAACGGCATCGTCTCGGGTTTGGAGAAGTTCGAGGGGCCTGATCCGGCGTACTGGTGTGTGCAGGGCTATGCGATCTGCAATCCCGATCCCCGGGGCATCGCCCACTCGGAGGGCGACAGTGCCATGTTCGGGCGCCAGGAGGGTCAGGATTGCCACGATCTGATCGAGTGGCTGGCTGTTCAGGACTGGTGTACCGGCAAGGTAGCAATGAGCGGAACCTCCTATCTCACGATCTCGCAATGGTTCACCGCTGCCGAACAGCCTCCTCATCTGACGGCGATCAACCCGTGGGAAGGCTTGAGCGACGCCTATCGCGATCTCGTGATGCGCGGCGGCATGCCGGATCTCGGCTTCGCCGAACGACTCCAGCGCAATTACGCCGGCAAGGGTCGACGCGAGGAAATCGTCGCGGAGGCTGAACGCTACCCGTTGGTGAACGACCTGTGGGAAGACAAGATCGCGCGCTTCGACAGGATCACCGTGCCGGCGTACATCGTCGCCAGCTATTCCAACACGCTGCATACGGCGGGGACGTTCTGCGCATGGCGGCGGATCGCCTCGAAGGAGAAGTGGCTGCGCATCCACGACACGCAGGAATGGCCCGACTACTACGAAGAGGCGAATGTCGAGGATCTGCGCCGGTTTCTCGATCACTACCTGAAAGGTGAGGACAACGGCTGGGAACAGACGCCTCGCGTTCGTTATTCCATACTCGACCTAGAAGGCAGTGATCGTGTCAATCAACCTGCGAGCGAGTTCCCGCCGGAAGGTGTCGCCTCCACGAAATATTACCTCGAAGGTCGCTCGCGCACATTGATCCTTGACGTGCCCTCAGAGGAAGCGACGGCGGCCTACGATGCAGAATCGAATCCGGGCTTGGTCTCCTTCACGATCCGCTTCGATGAAGAAACCGTGATGGCCGGCTATCCCAAGGTGCGGCTCTGGGTCGAAGCGAAGGGCGCCGACGACATGGACCTGTTCGTCCTCGTCCAGAAACTGGATGCTCATGGCACTCATCTGCAGCAGTTCACCGTGCCTAATCAAGGCGCGATGATGCAGGACCTCACTGAGCGGGGCGCATCGGTTCTGCGGTACAAGGGCTCCAACGGCCGCCTGCGTGTGTCTGCACGACATCTGGACGAGACGTTGTCGACTGATTCCGTTCCTGCCCACAGCTTCGATCGGGTTGAGAAGTTGAAGCCCGGTGAGATCGTCGATGTCGAGATCGACCTGTTTCCGATCGGTCTGGTGTTCTACCCTGGCGAGCAGCTCCGGCTGGTCATCAGCGCGCAGAACGCGCTGGGGGCCATCATGCCCGCGGTACGCGATTACACTCCGCAGAACAGCGGACAGCACGTCATCCACACCGGTGGGCCTTACGCATCGTATCTTCAGCTCCCCATCAAAGCGATGTAGAGCGCCTCTCATGATCGGTGATGGCAAAGGGAATCACCGGAAGCGACATGGCGGCGCGGTCGAGCCGCTCGATTGAGCCGATGAATCTTGACGTTCTGATTGGCGTGGCGGAGATGGGTAGCTTCCGATGCACGCCGACCTGCGCTGCCAGGCGAGGGTCGGCGTGCGGTATCTGTAATTTCTTAGTTATATGACGCCTCCTTCACCGCCTCATAGCTTGCATCCAGCTCCGGCTCCAACAACAAGATCGCAGCGATCCGTCGTGCTATTGCCGTCACTTCGCGCAACGCGTGCAGCATCAAGAACTGCCTTGCACCATATATCGCTTCTATCAATGAGAGGGCGTTACATGCAAGTATCGCGTACTCATCCAGCCTTCAAAGATTCCGCAGCGTGCCTGCATCCATATCCGCCCATCCGCCGTTTCGGGAGCTGTACATACAAGATCGACCACTGTTCCTTATCGAAGCAACCTCCGAGTGCTCTATGAGCGTTTCCGCTCTTGACCTTCCAGTCACTGGAACGTGTACAGTATGGCAGGCTAAAGAGGGAATACGTCATGCTCATTCAGGAACTTGCACAGTTGGCCGGTGTACCGGCTAAAACTATCCGCTACTACGAAACCATCGGCTTGCTACCGGCGCCCCATCGCGGACCAAACAACTACCGGATGTATAGTGCCCGAGATGTGGATCGGCTCCGCTTAATAGCGGGATCACGTAGCGTTGGCTTGCCACTCGTGGATGTTGCTGAGATCCAGCGCGCTCGGGATAGTGGAGAGGCACCCTGCGGGCATGTTCTCGCGGCACTCGCCCGCCATCTGAGCGACGTAGATCATCGCATTGCCGATCTACTTAGCCTCCGAACTACCCTGGCAGAGCTTCTTGCTGAGGGTGTAACTCTTCCACAAGATGATGTGCTCGGTGAGCAGTGTATATGTGCCCTGCTAAAGGCCTATCCTACGTTCCACGACGCCAGCCATCAGCCAGAGGAGCAATCACGTGGCTGAAATGTATGCTGGTCTCCCACAGCTTCCTGCTGCGATATGTGCTTCCTGTCACCATCAAGGCAAAGCCGTTTCAGGGCAAACCGTCAAGGCGCTGCTAGCAGCGAGTCTGCGCGAGGTCGCTGACGGTCCCTATCTATTTTGCCCAACACCCACCTGTCGCGTTGTCTACTTTGCGGCCGATCACTCCCACCACTTCACAACGGACCAACTCCGGGAACGTGTCTATCAAAAGGTGCCTACCGATCCAACGGTCTGGGCCTGTTATTGCTTTCGTCACACAGTCGGTGACATCCACATGGCGACCCTCGCTGATCGTCAAGCTATCATCGTTGACATAATGGTAGGCATTCAGGCCGGACAATGTGCCTGTGATCTTCGGAACCCGCAGGGTGCTTGTTGCCTCGGCAATGTGCGTAGCTTGGCAAAACACGAGTAAACCTGGCAATTATGCTGCTGCAGATGGACCTGCGACGATGCGCGCCTGGTCAAGCATCGTCGCGATAGTGGGCCGATCCTTAGGATTTTGGCCGATATAGCTCCAGCGGAGCGTGCCAGCTTTGTCGATCACAAATGTGCTTGGTAGGGCAATACCATTCTCAAAGACGTTGAAAGCGACCGTCGCGTCCGCATCTCGATCAGCAAGCACCGGAAATGGGGCGAATGCTGTCCGCGCAAGCTCTGTTGCTCGGCGTATGCTATCGACACTGACCATCAAGAGCGCCACGCCCGCCTCTAGGAAACGTTGATACTCATGAGCCAACTGGCTCATCTGCTGGTTGCAGTGCGGTCACCACCAGCCACGATAAAATACCACGACGACCGGTTGCCGGTCACGAAATTGTGCGGACGATACCGTCTGCCCGCCAACCGCAAGCAGCGTAAAATCGGGAGCAGGTGATCCCAGCGGTAGGCCGTGTTCCGGCTTGTTCTCGGTCATGTTGCACATCTCCTGTGTCAGTGGCTAGATCAGGCAGGAGCTATGCCACAACCCTTCACCGCCTCATAGCTCGCGTCTAGCTCCGGCTCCAGCAGCAAGATCGCCGCGATCCGCCGCGCCATCGCCGTCACTTCGCGCACCTCGTCCAGGGTCAATCCGCGCCGGAGAACAGTCTTCTCGCGGTAGCTGAGCCACTTCTTGACCACTTGGTAGCCGCCGATGGTGTACTCCCACACCTTGCTCGGAATATTACGCCAGTACGCACGATCATTGAGGTACACATCATACGTCGTTGTCCCGAGCCGCGCCTCCGCTCCCGCTGCTGCAAACGCCGCCTGCTCCTCGGCGCTATATGCTCGGCTCACTATCTTGCCCCGTGCTGGCATGACTACGCGCCCATTACCACCATGCCCCCAACCCGCTGTCACATCAAGATCACCCGCAGTTGCATTGATCGACGTATCGCCCATTCGTGCCACCCCGCCGATAATTCGTAACTCAGGCCGGATCGTTCCCGTCGTCACACCGGATACAGGGGTTTCAGGGTTCAGTAGCGCGGCGATCTGCCGTCCGAGTACTGCAGAGTGGAGGAGCATCTCTTTACCTACCGGAAGCGGAATGCGCGGCCAATCCTGCCGCAACGCCCCATCATTCTCGGCACGGTAAGCAGGTGCGTGGAGCACGGCGACAGCGTGGTAGAACAAGTCATGCTCATCGCCCCCTAATGCCGTCAGATATCTGATCGCTGCTGCACCAAGGTTAGGCTTTGGGGTGAAGCTAATACCATGATCAAGCAGTGATGGTTGTGTACTTCCGGTGCCAAGATAGAGCGGGAAATAGTTCGACAATCCGTTACCGAAGTTGTCACTCAGGACCCGCACCACATAGCCTCGGTCGAAGTGTTCCATCGCCTGCTTCTGCCGGGCCTCAATCCATATATTTCCCTCGAACACATGCGGAAAATACTCAGCGCGATTACGATCAAGCAATTTCGTTTCCGGCTCCCAATACAGCCAGCGTAGATCAAAGGGCCGGTAGCAGTAGCGAATAATGTTCTTATCCAGAAAGCCACGCTTGATCAAATAATCGCGGGTAGATACAGCGTTAAAACCGCCTTCCCCTCCCATCGCCCCTGGCACAAGACGCCGCATCTCCTCATGACTAATTTGTGGATTGAAATACTGCTCCATTCGCCGCGCCAGCCGATCCCTGTCAGTATCCACTACAACATCGTCCCGGCTGGTCTTGACACCTGGAAATGAGACGGGGAAGAGGTCAGACAGCAGCGGCCACGCAAGATACGTATCACTAATAGCACGAGGCTTAAACGGCAGTCCGATCTCAGCAATTGGAGCGAGAGCAGCATATTCTTGCCTAATGTTCGGTTGTCGTAAGCTGGTGAGGAGTGCTACCTTACGTGCCGATGCCCGTGCTTGATCCATGTCTCGGTAAAGTATTTGAGCTCCACTGCGCTCAATTCTGTTTTTGCGAATCAGCAAACTTATTGCTGTGCCAATCTTAATGCCGGGCGATGTTCCCGGCGCGGCAAAAACTGTCTCGCTTGTTTGTCCATCTGGGCTGTATTCAGAGATGATGCGGTCACCGTGCAAGTTGTCGATCCAAAGTTCATCGAACGTCTCCAAATACCGTTCGCGCATCCCTGTAAACGACAGACCATCCAGCCACGAGTAGTTCGAGATAAAGCACACGATGCCCCGTCCGGTCTGCTCCGTAATCCGCCGTTCGGCCATACGGAAGAAGCGCACATACAGATCGTTGAGCCCTTGGCCTTGTGGTGCCGGGGCACGTTTCGTTGCCCGGTACGCGTTAGACAGCACCCGCTCTTCCTCGACTGCCAAGCCAGCGAAGCCGTTGTACGGCGGATTACCGAGGATTACCAGGATCGGCACATCACGCTTCACATGCTCGGCAGCATCACGTTCTTGCTCCAGTTCCGGAAACATCAGCATCGTCTTCGGCTCGTTCGCCGGTTCCCAGCCTGTCAGGGCGTTCGTCAGGAAGATCGCGCCGCGCTCGTTCGTCTCGTCGTCAAACGGCGCACCGAGCCGTTGCAGCAGCAGTCCCATCTGCAAATGCGCGACGACAAATGGCGCGGGCAGCAGCTCGAAGCCAAAAACGCGCTCTCGCGCTGCCCGCTTGATCTCCGCCGCCACTAATGCATCATCGCCCTGCGCCCGCAGCGTCCCTTCGATCCGCCGTAGCACTTCGACTAGGTACGCGCCCGTCCCACAACACGGATCGAGCACATACACTTGGGGATCCGCCAGCCCATCCGCGATGCCCAACTCTTCACGTAGCGCGGTATCTACGCGAGCCACCATATATTCCACGATCTCTGGCGGCGTATACCAAACGCCCAACTCTTTGCGTAGCTCTGGGTCGAAGGCTTCTAGGAAGGGCTCGTAGAAATACTGCACCGCGAGCCCTTGCTCGAACTTCTGAAAAAAGGTTGTTCTATCGACGCGGTTCAGCGCCGCCCCGGTCCAACCTAGCACCTCCATCAGTTGCAACGGTCTGAGCTTCGTCGGCCCTGACACTTGCTCGAACAACGCCTGGATGATCGGCACATGCAGATAATGTTCGGCCAGCCGCCAATCAAAGCGGTCGGTGCGCTCGGGGTCTTCCTCATGCCACAGCACCCATGCCGAGAAGACCCCATAAAACAAGGTCTGAATCAGCGTCGAGCGAAAAAAGTGATCGCCCCGTTCGCCTTCGAAGGTAATCCCGAGTGCCTGCTCCAAGGCCTGGCGGATGCTTGCCAGGGCTGGCACATTCCGATCTCCTATCCGTGCCCGTGCGTCGCGTGCATAGGATGCCAGGAACCAGGCCACATCTGCCGGATTGCTTAGCACGGCAGCATGCAGCATCACGCGCTTCAAATATTCCGTAAGCTGTGCGCCGTGTGCTTCGGCCAACACGTGTGGCGACGAGTTCCAGAATGTGGCCTCGTTCGCGGCCAGGTGGTAGGCCTCAAGTTCGCTCGCCCCACCTTCTGGCCCCGGCCCTACCAGCAGGAAATCGCGATAGTTCGTCACTAACACTTGACCGTAGCGTGCCAGATATTTCTTCACTTGTTCGCTGTGCGCGATCACCTGCACATCGGCGTTGGTACCCTTAACCTCTACCACCCCACGCGCCGGTAGTTGACCGGGCAACGGTTCCCCCGCCGCCGACCGTTGAAACTGGTCTGCTGTGAACAAGCCGCCATCCGGTATGCCCGCGCCCTGGTTCCGGAGCGTGAGCACACACCGCACCCGTGGCTTGAGCAGCTTGCCAATCTCATTCAGCAGCCGCTCCAGCGCCGGATAATACGAGGTTTCTCTGACTGCAGAGCCCGAGGCGTGAATCGTATGGAGGTCTTGGAGGTATGCTTCGACGGGATGCATGCAGCGAAAAGCCTTTCTGGTCGTGAGGTATCAGAAAACAGTTCGCTGATTGTAGCATGGACGCACGAAGTGCAAGGCAGAAGTGACAAGGCTGGTGCTACTCGTCAGCATTGCACCCACAGACACGTCGCTCGCTGCCGCACGTCCATCTACCACTATGACCACCATTCCGGTAGGGAGCAGTCCCTTTGATATCGCCGTGAACCGACGGACCAACCGGGCCTATACTGCGAACTATGGCGACAACACGGTCTCGGTGATCACCGGGCAGTAGCGTCGGAGCACGCATCGAAGCGCCGCAAGAGATGAATATCTTCTTACTCGTCCGTTGCTGCGGCGTCTGGCTGATTATGCCCACGCAATCCTTGCGACCACTCAACTGTGTACCCATCGGGATCGGCGGCCGACATCGCGCGCTCCCACTGACGATCGCGCGGTGGGGCTGAAAACGTGATGCCTTGTGCCGTCAGGTCGGCGTACAGCTGGTCAAGGTCTTCGGTCGATAGCTCGATGTGCACACTTTTTCGAAGGGCGGGCGACCATGAGTCAAGACTTGCGCGTAGGAGACCAATGCTGCCTGTACCAAGGCGCAACAGCGCAAACACGTCGTGCTGTTGCTCAACTGTAAAGCCGAGCGCTTGGTAGAATGCTACGGATGCGGCGACATCACTGACGGGTAAACTAAGTCCCTCAAAGCGAAATGGTGTCGTCATAGGGGGTTACCTGCTTTCTCCATACTTGTTGATACATACGGAGCATGATTCGTACGTGATGCGGCAAGCAGCCAGCGTTCGATCTCGGCACATGCTTGGTTGAAGGCGTCGGTATCGAGAGCGACAAGACCGACGCCACGGAAGAAACTGAGCAAGATGTCGGTCGCCGTGTGCGCGTTAAGGTCGGCCCGAAAGATACCCTCACGCACACCATCAGCAAGTATCTCGGCAACACTGTTATGCCAATACGCATCCTTGGTTGTAATCATGCGGGCAATGGCAGGATCATGGAAGGCGCGGAGCGAGAGTTCGTGCGAGGCCATCCACAGCTCGGTGTGAGCCGTTTGATAGAAGCGTGCATCCGCAAACTCTTGGTGGAGATGATCAAGGGCGGTGCCTGTGCCCGCGTACACCAGCGGTGCGTGGACGTGCCGTGACTGCTCCACGATGTACTCGACCGCACCGGCAATCAGATCTGCTTTGGTCGCAAAGTAGTAATGCAATGTGGCGATGTTGAGGCCGACGCGGGCCGCGACGTCACGAGTGCGAAGGCCCTCAAGTCCGCGCTCAGCAATCATGCTAACGGTGGCGCGCGCCAATTCATGGCGGCGCCCATCCGCCGGCAGTTTGGGCATTTCGTCTGTGTCGATTGCGGACGCAGGTAAAAAATGAGACTTCGTCATAATTGCTTGCTATAGTCTAATCAATCAGTTGATTGAATTATAGTAGATGTTTTTAGGAAGTCAAGTGCGGTTCGGGAATCTCACCGTCCTGCTGCTCCTCGTTTGCGTCCACTGTCTGCTGAATCACGCGGAACGCGTCTTTGAGGGAAGACACGGCAATGATCGAGCCGGTCTGAATCGACTCGATCTCACCGTGCCATCCATTACCGGCTAGCTGTGGTTCGCGCCAGAGCCGTAAGAGAAACGAGTGATAGGACGGCTCATCCACCTCATTCGGCCTCGATGGTGTAGTACTCCTGGTAGGCCGCCTCAATCGCCTGTTCCATCACCGACTCGCCGCTGGTGTACTCCTGGCTCTTGAACAATTCGACACGAGCGCGTTCCCAGGCCGCCAGGCTATCATGAACCGTTTCGATCACCACCGTGTCGATCGGACCACTGAGGTCGGTGAGCAAGCGTGCGCGATGCGGCAAATGAGGGATTGCTTCCTTCATCGCAGACACCACCTGGTTTACCTTGCCGTGCTTCGCACGAAAGACGACGCGTACGAGGATCATGGTTCTCTCCAGTGTTTGCTGACCAACGGTCAATGGCGCGAGCATAGCAGGTGGATGGCGACAAAATGGCGACAGTGTGCTTATAGTTGCAGTACTGCGTTGATCGCTTGGTCAAGCGGGAACTGGGCCCCCTCGTCGTGGGCGGCGTCAAATGCATCAACGCCGACTGTCGAACGGGCGAGCAGTTGATAGCGGTCGTGCTCGGCTCGGTCGGCAGGCCAGGGCACTAGCCCCTCGGCTGCTAGAGCTGTGGCTGCCGCGCCCCACAGCCGTGCCGCTCGACGGGCCAATACGGGCTCATCTTGACAGGTGGCCAAGGCTGCGAGGCCAGCAACGGCTTCCGCCATGCCGCGTCGTTGGCCCACCGCACGAAAGCCGGCTAGGCTGGCCTCAAAGTGTGCGCGTGCTTGGGCGAGGTCGCCGGTATGAAGGGCTAGATAGCCGAGGTTGTGTATGACACGTTGCATCTCGACCCGGCTGCCGAGTTCACGGTACAGCCGCAGACTTGCTCCGTAGTACTCTCCGGCTGCTTGGTCGTCGCCGTCAAGCCGCGCGACCTCGCCGAGATTGTTCAGTGTGTCGGCCTCACAGCCACGGTCCTTAAGGACTTGCGCGAAGGTAACCGCCTCACCGTACCAGCGTCGGGCTGCCCGGAGGTCGGCCCTCAGCATCGCACACATACCCAGATCAACCAGCACTTGCGTCAGCGACCACAGGTCGCCAAGCTCGCGGTACGTCCACTGCGCCTCTAGCAGAATCGGCTGCGCGCGAGAAGTGTCACCAAACTGTAGGAGCGAGCGGACGTAGGCGTGCCCCGCCTCTGCGAACATACGTCGATCCCCAAGGGGCTGGAGCAGGGACTGGACCTCGGTCAGGATGTGGTTGACAGCTGGATCACCAAGCATGCCTCGTGTTTGAGCTAGACGACCAAGCGCTCGGCTGAGGAAGATCTGCGCTTCCTTATTCCCATCAGCCTCAAACAGCATCCTCCAAGTAATCACATTTTCCTCATACATCGTCCGTGCAGTCACAAGCTCTCCCAAAGCCAGTGTCAGATGTGCGACGGCGAAGCGTGCCTTCTCGCTTGTCGGAGTTATGCTGGCGGTGCCAGCGACGTCACTAGCAGCCAGCGCTCGTTCCAGCCAGTCCCGGCCTTCCGCTAAGTGACCGCGAACGAACCAGAACCAATATAAAGCTCCTGCCAGCCGCAGTGCATGCTGCGGGGTATCGCTCTCCAACAGGAACTGCAGTGCAATGCGTACGTTTGCGTGCTCGTCATCCAGCCGGTCAAACCAGGCGATCTGCTCGGGACCGTGGAGTGCGGGCGCAGCCTGCTCGGCCAATACAAGGTAATAGGCCTCATGTGCCCGGCGCGCAGCCGGCAACTCGCCACGTTCTGTCAACCGCTCCAGAGCGTACTCGCGGATCGTCTCCAGCATCGCGAAGCGCGGCTCACCGTCGCTTCCGCTACTGCGCTGAATCAGATGCTTGTCGAGCAGCGCATGGAGCCCGTCAAGCACGCTCCCCACTAGTGATCCAACAGCAGTGCAGACGACCTCGGCAGCGTCCAGCAGCCAGCCGCCGGCGAATACCGCTAGCCGGCCTAACAGGAGTTGCTCGCCCACATCGAGCAGATCATAGCTCCAGTCGATGGTCGCGCGCAGAGTCTGCTGGCGCTCCGGCAGGTCGCGCGGACCACCGGTCAGGAGCGCCAGGCAGTGATCGAGCCGGGCAAGCAACATGCGTGGTGACAGGAGCACAGCCCGTGCGGCGGCTAGTTCGAGTGCTAGCGGCAAGCCATCTAAACGTGCACAGATTGCGTTAACCTCACAGGCGTTTACGGCTGTAAGCCGGAACTCTGGTACACGTTCGCGCATGCGGGTCACGAACAGTTCCACGGCGGGGGAGTGTGCGATGGCATCCAAGGCTGTCGGCGAAAGATCAGGTGCGCCAAGGCGTTGATGCAGCCAGCGGGGAGCTTCACTAGAGGCGAGGCCGCGTTGGTCCGGTATGGCGGGGAGCGCCAGAGGAGCAAGGGGAAAGGCCTGCTCGCCGGCAATGTGTAGGAGTGTCCGGCTCGTGATCAAAATGGTGAGGCGGCGACAAGCTGCACTGAGCGCTGCCACATCGCGAGCCGCGCTCAGCACATGCTCGAAGTTGTCGAGCAGGAGCAAGAGATCGCGGGAGCGCAATGTGTCTATTACGCGTTCGAGCGTGGGCGGGCCACCTTGATCCGAGAGGCCAAGTGCCTTGGCGATGGTTGCGACGACGAGGGCAGGATCGCGCACCGGTGCAAGAGGCACGACTGTAACACCGTCGACGTAATCGGGAGCGAGCTCAGCGGCAACGGCCAACGCCAAGCGCGTTTTGCCAACACCACCGGGGCCGCTCAATGTTAATAGGCGCACCTCCGGCTGATGGATCAGCATAACGATTTCACGTAATTCGGCGGTGCGACCGATTAGTGGTGTAGGTGGTATCGGGAGCAGTCCAGCAATGACGGAAGGCTGTTCCACTTCTCGTGCCGCAGCAATGCTATGCTGGCCCGCACCGAGAGCCAGGGGTTGGAGCGGCAAGTCACCATTGCGGACGGTGTCGTAGACCGCACGTGTTTCCGCTAAAGGGGAGATTCCGAGCTCGCGCTCCAGGATAACAGCACACTGTTCAAACTGCCGTAGTGCCCTGCTACGGTCGCCAACGGCAGCATACAATGCGATCAGGCGACGATGAATTTCCTCCGCCAGTTCGTCGACGGCCAGATAGCGTTGTGCTGCTGCGATTGCGGCCGAGTAGTCGCCTGCGGCTGTGCTGGTCTCGATGACTGCCGCCAGGGCATCGAAAAAGCGCCGCTCCCAGATGCTGCGCTCGGCAGCAAGCCAAGACTCGAACTCACCACAGTCGGGCAGAGCGAAGCCATCAAGGAACGGGCCGCGATACAGCTCAATTGCTTGCCGCAGGGCAGCGGGTCGTACATTGCGATCCGCCGTTGCCAGCAGCTGCATAGTGGCATGCGTATCGCACCACAGCTGACTACGGTCGAGAACGATTGCGTCGCCGTCCGTTTGGAGCAGGTCGGGCAGTGGCAGGGTGCGACGGAGTAACGTCAGCAGGTGGGTGAGGTTCCGGCGCGAGACTGGATCGGCAACGTCGGGCCAGAACAAGTAGCAAAGCTGCGCGCGGGGAAGCGGCCCGGCTTGGGTGGCCAGACAGTAAAGGAGTGCACGCGTCTGCCGGCGCGCGATCGGCAACGATTGGCCTACCCACCATACTTCGGGTGAACCCAGCAGTGCCAGGCGGAATGCCGGCGTAGTAGACAGATCAGCCATATGTGTTTGGAGTATATCCCAGGCCAGCAAAGTTGCTTCTGCGGCATACATGTTGCTCGCATCATTGTGATCTCGACGCGTAACAATGGAGGTTCTCATGGCGTATATCACAACACGCGACAACACCAAGCTCTATGTTAAGGATTGGGGCACCGGTCGCCCCGTGATTCTGATGCACGGCTGGCCGCTTTCGGCTGACAGCTGGGACGATTCGGCGTTGGCTCTCGCCACTGCTGGCTTTCGGGCGATTGCCTATGACCGGCGCGGCTTCGGTCGTTCGGATCAGCCGTGGAGCGGCTATGATTACGACACATTAGCCGACGATCTTGCCGCAGTGGTCGAGCAAACTGGTGCACAGGATGCTGCGATCATCGGCTTTTCGATGGGCGGTGGCGAGGTTGCGCGTTACATGTCACGCCACGGTGGCAAGCATGTCACCAAAGCTGGCCTAATTGGATCGGTCGTTCCATACATGCTCAAAACTGCTGACAATCCGCACGGTGTTGACCAGGGGGTGTTCGATGGGATCACTGCAGGTATCAAAGCAGACCGCGCACAGTTCTTTGCAGGCTTTTTCAAGAACTTCTTTAGCGGCGGTCTCTTGTCGAAGGGGGTGAGCGATGAGGTGATCGAATGGGCACGGAATCTGGCGATGCAGGCCGGTCTTAGGCCGACACTTGCTTGCGCCCAGGCCTTTGCTTCCACGGATTTTCGCCCCGACCTTGCCTCCTTTTCGGTGCCGACTCTGATCATTCATGGTACGGGCGATAAGATCGTGCCGATCGATGCGGCCGGGCGCCAAGCTGCTAAAGGTATTCCCAACAGCAAACTGATAGAGTATGATGGTGCATCCCATGGGCTTTTCGCAACGCACAAAGAGCAGCTGACCAACGATCTGTTAGCGTTCCTTCAGCAATAGCTGTGAGAACGGAAGCGCACCACTACAGCCCTAGACTGCCTGGTGCGCGGCGCTCGACCGGAGCTCCCCGACGGCGGGCTACTCGGCGTCTCGGCGCGGCTGATACGTGACCATCAAAACCCCGGAGCGCGTCGTCTTGGAGTCGACGACCTTCAACTTCTGAAGGGTGTCGCTGTCCTCGAACAGGTGCTTGCCTTTGCCAGCGATGACCGGATGAATCATCAGCATCAGCTCGTCGAGGAGGCCCGCCTGCAGCAGCGAGTGGACCAATGTGGGGCTGCCGGCGACGCCGATCATCTGGCCTGGCTGCTGCTTCAAGCTCGCGAGGGTGTCCGCGATCGGTCCGTCGACAAGCGTCGAGTTGCTCCAGTCGACGGTCTTGAGCGTTGTCGAGACGATATACTTGGGCACACTGTTGATATAGCTGGCGAACGGCTCGTCCGTTGACGTCGGCCAGTAGGGCGCCCAGTCCTCATAGGTGACCCGTCCCAGCAGCACCGTATCTTGGGCAGCCAACTGCTTGGTCATCGCAGCCATCATGTCGTCATCAAACACATCGAACTGCCATAGGTAGGGGGCTTCGACAACGCCGTCAAGGGAGATAAACAGGGCCGCAACAACTTTTCGCATACTCGTGCTCCTTTGAGATACTCTTGATATTGTCAGTATAGTCCGGTATGTGACAGGTATTGTCACATAATTACTACCGGAGACAATAATTGTCATAACTCCTAGATGTAGATCTCCCCTAGCATAGCTGGTAGGCGCAGATCAGGCAGGGCTCAAGTCGGGTCGGTAGTCGCGGGCGAGATCGAGGTCAGCCCACAGACAAGCGGCCCCGCTGAGCGTGGCGCACTGCTGACGCACCAGACCATACTGTCACACTGTGTCAGTATAATGACCGTATGAAGTTGAGTGCCTAACTTAAGTACCAAGGAGCAGATGATGCCACACCCGTTGGTTGTGCAATTACGGTTTACTCGCACTGAATGGCAGCGTGCGCTGCAGGGCCTGACCGAGCCGGATGCGCGGCACCGGCTCGGCCCCATGAATTGTATCAGCTGGAATATTGGTCACCTAGCCTGGCAAGAACAGCGCTACTGGCTCTGGCGTGGGCAAGAGCGTGTGCTTGTGCCTCAGTTGAACGACCTGTTTGCCTATGGAGCGGTGGCATCTACTCCGGCCCTTGCTGAGATGTGGTCGGCCTGGCAGACGATCACCCAAGCGAGCGATCGTTGGCTCGACACCTTGACAACCCAACAACTTCAACAACCGCACGAGTTCATGAGCGAGGATGGACCGGATGTGTATACCTTCGGGTCATTAATGCAACGCGTCATCTACCATTATTGGTATCACACCGGTGAAAACATGGCCATCCGCCAGGCTCTTGGTCATATCAACTTGCCGGAGTTCGTGGGGGATATTGATCGGGAAGCGCCCTACCTCCCGCACTGATATTACCCAGCTGTTCGGCCCCAAAGAAAACTGCTACGTTGCTGAAACGTGACCAATCAAGCGGTGTTACAATTGGAGCACGTCTGTTGGATGTCAGGAGGAATGGCATGACTGAGGTCGTGACGACCGCCGAGGTGTTGCAGCCATTCGTTGAGTCAGATCCAAATGCCGGTGCCGGAGTGCTGCAAGGACGCATGGACGACTACGGCTACCTGTTCTTCCGTCGCTTGCTGCCTGCCGACATGGTCCTTGAGGTACGGCGTCACGTGTTGGAGCTTTGTGCGGCAGCGGGCTGGCTCGATCCGGTGCGCGACCTTATGGGGGCGGTTGTGGCGCCCACGATGCAGCCGACGACTGAGGGGAAGCTCGAGTATATGGCAGTGTACCGGAAGGTGCTACGGTTGCCGTGCTTTCATGCGTTCCCCTGCGATCCGGCGCTGATGATCGTGGCCTCCAAGCTGCTTGGATCCGACGTCCTCGTGCACCCGCGCAGGATCGGTCGTCTGACTTTCCCCAACAATACCATTGCGACCACACCTCCGCATCAGGACCACTACTACATCCGCGGCTCGGTCGAAACTTACTCGTGCTGGACGCCCTTGGGCGCGTGCCCCATGTCGCTTGGTGGTCTGGCTGTCTGGCCCGGCTCTCAGAAGCGCGGCTTCATCGATCACAATGTCGAAAGCCCCGGTGCCGTAGGCGGCTGCGGCGTCGAAGTCGATCCCACCAAGGCCGTCTGGCACACCGGCGACTTCGAGGTCGGCGATGCGCTGTTCTTCCATTCGTACACCATCCACAAGGCCCTGCCCAACCTTTCCGGTGACCGGCTGCGGATCTCGACCGATAACCGCTACCAACGCCGTGACGACCGCATTGATCCGGGGGCGCTGCGTCCGCACTATGACTTAGACTAGCCGAAAATTCGGTGACTGTCGGGCACAGGTCGCCCTCCTGCCTCAAAGGAGTGTTGATACCAACGCCGCAGTCATCTGGCTGGCAGCACCCTTTACTGGCCTGCCAACCGCTTCACGACCGGCGCGAACGCCTCCATGACCGAAAAGAACCCGCCGCAAGCTGCGGCACTTCAGTGCCCGCAGTAAGGCAGCTTTCTTAAACTGGCTTTAGCCCTGTGGCGTAGATATACAAGTTGTTATATGGTATACTACCTACATAGACTATCAACGCGACGAACACCGTATCCACCTCGTGGTCTACCATCTGATCTGGTGTCCAAAGCGGCGCAAGCGTGTGTTGATCGGTGCCGTTGCAATCGAACTCGCACGGCTGATCCACGCGCAATGTGAGCAACACGGCTGGACGGTGGTGGAGCTTGCGATCCAACCCGATCACGTCCACCACTTTGTCCGAGTCTTTCCGTCCAACGCAGCATCCGAGGTTGTGAAAGACCTCAAAGGCTCCACCTCACACGAGTTGCGCGCCATGTTTCCAGGATTGAAAACCATGCCGAGCATGTGGACGCGCTCCTATTTTGCATCAACGGCAGGGAACGTGAGCGAAGCGACGGTACGCGCCTATATCGAAGCTCAAAAAGGCATCTAGTCGTGCTCAAAGCCTACCAGTATCGCCTCTACCCGTCCAACGTGCAGGAACGCAAGCTGGAAGCCACACGGGAAACCTGCCGCCGCTGGTACAACGACCTGCTGTCCGAGCGCAAGACGGCCTATGAGGAACGCGGCGCAACGATTGGCAAGTATGCGCAGTTGCGCCGCGTCAAAGACCACAAGGCGGCGAGTCCGTGGGCGAAGGTGGTACATAGTCACGTCTTGCAAGTGGTCGTGAGCGATCTGGACACGGCATTTCAAGCTTTCTTTCGGCGGCTCAAAGCCGGACAGACGCCCGGCTATCCCCGCTTGCGTGTCTTCCACCGCTTCGACTCGTTCGGGTTCAAGGAATACGGCAACGGCTTCAAGCTTGATGGGCGGCGGCTTCGTGTCACCGGAATCGGAAGAATCGCCGTGCGCTGGCATCGCCAGATTGAAGGACGGATCAAGACGTTACGCCTGATTAAGAAAGCCGGGAAGTGGTTTGCATCCTTTGCGGTGGAGTACGAACCAACGGCACTACCCGCGACCGGCAAGGATGTAGGAGTCGATGTGGGGATCGCGAGCTTGCTTACTACGAGCGACGGCGACAAAACGCCCACGCAGGGTTGGTATCGCAACGAGCAAGCGAAACTGCGTGTCTTGCAACGGCGAGTCGCACGGCGCACGAAGGGCGGGAAGAATCGCCGCAAAGCGGTTGCTCTGCTGCAACGCCAACACGAGCGGATTGAAAACCGGCGCAAGGATTTTCTCAACAAACAAGCGCATACCCTGATTGCGCAGTACGATCGGATCGCGGTCGAGGACTTGAAGATCACCAACATGGTGCAAAACCGTCACCTTGCCAAAAGCATTATGGACGCCGGTTGGGGCTACTTCGTCGCACGATTACACGCCAAAGCGGAAGAAGCTGGACGTGTCGTTGTGGAAGTGAACCCCGCCTATACGTCCAAGGATTGCTCCAGGTGCGGCTATCGCTTTGAGGACCTCACCCTCAAGGATCGCTGGATCGATTGCCCGCGTTGTGGTCTGTCGCTTGATCGCGATCATAATGCGGCTCGCAATATCTTGAAACGGGGCGGACAGCTCCGTTGGGGCATAAGCTCATCAGTGGATGGGTTGCTCCAAGAAGCTGCTGGACTTTAGTCCATGCAGAGTGTCACCTGTTCACCGAGTGTGACGTAGGAGATATGGAGCGCCTCGCGCCGCGCCATCAGCCGCTCGCACATCTCGTCCACGCTTCCCATCACTACCGCCAGTGAGCCGGACTGTCGCAGTTGCTCGATATTGATGCCAGGTGGCAGCCATTGCGGCGGCTGCTCCCCCACGGCCAGTAGATTACAGTTGATCTCGATTTGGTCGAACCGCTCACCGGCAGCTTTCTTGATCCGGCTGACAGTTTCCCCTGCGGCAGCCTCTGTCGTTTCCGGTCCTACAGCCATGGCAATGATATCGGCCTCCCGCGCATCGATCTCGCAGCAGGCTGCTTTGGAAGCGGAACGGCGCTTCTTCATCGGCGCGATTGCTCACGATCTACGTACGCCCTTATTTGCCCTCCGTGGCTATCTGGTGGGGCTGGAGCAGGGACTGGCCACCTCACCCGCGCAGGCTGCCCACTACGTCGCCGTCTGCCGCGAGAAAGCCGATCAACTTGAGCGCTTGGTTGCTGATCTGTTTGCCTTCACCAAATTAGAATATTTGGAGCCTACCCTCTGCCGTGCCCCGCTGGATCTTGGCCTCTTGTTACACCGTGCCCTTGATGGTCTGCAAGATCAAGCCGCTACGAAAGGTGTGACATTAACACTCAACGCTCCCAGTACATCGTGTATGCCGGTCGGTGACGAACATCTGCTGAGGCGGGTGGTCGAGAACCTGCTGGACAATGCGCTCCGCCATACGCCACGGAGCGGCGCCATCCTCGTGGACTGGCACTGCGAACCGAATCGGGTTGTCTTCTCCGTCACCGATAGTGGGCCAGGGATCGCTCCGGCGGACATGCCGTATTTGTTCGATCCGCTTTACCGTGGCGAGGTCTAGCGGAACCGGCAAACAGGCGGGGCAGGGTTAGGATTAGCGATTGCCCGACGTGCCCTGCGCGCGCATGGTGGCGAACTTAGTGCCACAAATTGGGAAACCGGCGGAGCGCAATTCAGTGCTTGGCTACCGCTGCCGGCAAGCTCCCTAGCCTAGGGAGCCTGCCGCCGACCCGCACCTTTCGCGTTAGCGCCCGCTCATGCGATGCATCATCTGCGTTTGCTGCGCAACCAGCCCACTACAATCTTGCCGCGCGCCACAAGGACCTGTCCCGAGATTCAGTGGCGTGGGCAGATGCAACAAAATAAACTCGTTGTCATCAAGATCTTTTCCAGGGCGCCGGCCGGAGCTGAATGGATAGTTGTTGTCGTTGACGACGAGCAGGGTGCTCGCATCGACCGGATAGATATCCTCAATGGTGACGAATGGGAAGGTAAAGATGTGTCCGAGGCCGATGGCACCCGGCTCAGGATGCGTGATCCCCTGGGTATCCGTAATGGCCATCAAATCAACGACCAGTTCCTTCGGGAGCGTACCGTCGGGTTGGACGTTATTGAGATCAACTTTATACACACGCTTGAAGTGGGCATCGTTGCCTTGCCCCTGGTCGCGCTCGATCACCAACATCTCGTGATCGTTGATCGCTGTCATGTCACCGATCGAGTTGCCCGCATCACTCATCGGGTAGAACCAGAACCGTCCGGTGTAGTGCTTGGTCGCGATGTCAAACTCCTCCATCAGCAGACGTGTGCGCACCGGGTCGTTCACCAACGCCCCTTCTAAGAGCGGGTAGAGCTTGGTGGCACTGAGGTTCATCGCCATACCTTCGAAGCCACGGCTGCTCGGCAGATTAGCAGCAACCCTACGTGCATCCTGATTGGATAAGCCGGTAAACGCGGGGTTATCCGGGGACTGGACATAGGGTAACCCTTTGGCAAACGGGACCAAGGGAGCAGGTATAGGCAGTGGAATGGGACGGTCGATCAATTTGCCGGTGATGTCGGTGTGCAACAGGAACGGCCCAAACTCCTCGCCAAACCAGAAGGTGCCATCCGGCATCTGGCGGAAGGACTCGAGGTCGAAATCGGCACCGGTGAGGACGCGGTCCAGGGTTTCGTTCACAATCGGGAAGCCGGCCAAATGATTGGGATCGTAGAGCTCGCTGTAGCCGATCACCTTGACTGCACCCGTCGCGAAATTAGGCTGGACCTCGTACCAACGCAGGCGCGAGTCTGCGCTATTGGCTTTGGCCCCAAAGCCATTGTCAACCATCGCGAGATAGTTGCCGTTCCATTTGGGGAGAATGGCACTGAAGCCCTGGACCGGCTGGTTTGGAAAGGGTACCTTGCGCCCAAAAGTATTGCCGGTTATGGCGAAGCCTGACGGTGGACCTGGAGCAAAGGTATCTGCCGGGAGCACGGCCCGGCCAGCGAGGGTGACAAACGGCGGCTGCGTATCAGCGCGTACCGTGGATGGACCAAAGGCCGGTACGAGCAACATAGCCAGGACTGCCAACACGACTCCAAGCTGGATAGATCGCCTTACGAGCTGTCGCATGATGGTGAAGCCTCCTTGTTGGGGTAATTGCCTGACACGATACTGGCCTGATGTTATACGGGGCTTAAGCATTGATTAACCTTTGATCGAACATGCTCAACCGGCTACGCCGGGGCGCAGAAGCAGGTATCATAGAAAGGTCAGGAAGCTTTGGAGTGTTTGGAAAAAAGATGCCCTACATGACTCTCGCGAGGATCGTGGTGTTCGTCTTCGGCTTGGTGGCGGTCTACTTAACCATGATGTCGACCATCCGGACCTTTGTGTTGCCGCGGAGCACCACGGACCGCCTAACACGCAAAGTCTTTCTCACCACCCGCTGGTTGTTTAACCTGCGCACCAGTTTGTATGCTTCGTACGAGGGGCGCGACGCCATTATGGCGCTCTATGCCCCGGTCAGTCTGCTGGTGCTGCTCCTTGTGTGGCTATGTTGTGTGTTGGCGGGCTATACGGCGATGTTTTGGGCCATCGGTGTCGGCTCATGGCGCGTCGCTTTTTCGACCAGCGGCTCGTCGCTCCTTACGCTAGGCTTCGCTCCGCTCGTTGACTTACCAACGACGCTCGTCGCCTTTTCAGAGGCCATCATTGGGCTAGTCCTGGTCGCGCTGCTGATTGCCTACCTGCCCACCATGTATAGTGCCTTCGCCCGCCGTGAGGCAGCGGTGACCCTACTCGAAGTACGCGCCGGCAGCCCGCCTTCCGCTGTCGAAATGCTTGGGCGCTTCCATCGTATCCAGGGCTTTGATCGTCTTCTTCATGTTTGGACAACGTGGGAGGCCTGGTTTGCCGACATCTCCGAAAGCCATACCTCACTGGCAGCCTTGGCCTTCTTTCGCTCGCCGCAACCCCGCCACTCCTGGGTCACAGCTTCGGGTGCCGTCCTTGATGCGGCGGCCCTTTATGCGTCAACGATTGATGCGCCGCGCGATGCCCAGGCCGAGCTCTGCGTGCGTGCCGGCTATGTTGCGCTCCGTAGCATTGCCGACCTGTACAACATCCACTATCCCACCAATCCCAAGCCAGAGGATCCGATCAGCATAACCCGCGCCGAATACGATGCAGCCTATGACCGCTTAAGCACGGCCGGCCTGCCCCTTAAGCCCAATCGTGACCAATGCTGGCGCGATTTCATGGGCTGGCGCGTTAACTATGACCATGTGCTGCTGGCGCTGGCCCGCCTGACAATGGCACCGCCCGCGCCTTGGTCCTCGGATCGTATGTACGTGGCCGTGGAGCTATCGCCCGCGCCCCATCCTATTGAGCTACCACCGTCGGCCTAAACTGCTCCACTGTTATTCCAGTTGTTGCCTTGGTGCTTCGCCAACATATCGTGCCCGCGGTCGAATCAACTGCTGCGTTTGGTATTGCTCAATGGCATGTCCAATCCACCCGATGCTCCGCCCCACCGCGAATAGTGCGATTCCGGCACCTACTGGCAAGCGGAGTACCGCCGCCAGGGTTGCGAGTGCAAAATCGATCGTCGGCGGCTCATGTTGGAGTGCTTCGGCCTCCGCGATCACCGCAGTTGCGATCTGCAGGGCTGGCGCAGCCGCATAATGTTCGTGCAACCATTGGAACAACAGACGCGCCCGTGGATCGCCCGCCGGATACAAGCGTTGTCCGAACCCTGGGATCTCCTCGCCCCGTTTGATCCGCTCCACTACAGCCGGCCGCACCTCGCTTACGGTATGGAGTTCGCGCAAAAATGCTGCTACGCGCTCCGTATACCCACCATGCTTGATCCCCTGCAACGCCGCTAAGCCGCCGATCACCGCCCCGTATGGCGTCGCCCCCGCCGACGCAACGCAGCGGGCCGTAAATGCCGAAACATTCAACTCGTGATCAGTACATACGATCAATGCCATCTTCAATAATTCACGTGCGTATGGATCATCGCCACACCAACGATGCTGCAACGTCGTGGCAACGTCATCAACAAATGGCCCGTCACTCACAATCATCGCCAACTGCGGCAAAAGCCGTGCGCCGGTTTGAACGACTGCTTGTGGTCGTAGATCATATGCCAACAGATCCTGGCTCCCCATGACTGGCAGCAGCGCCATCAAGCGCTCGACCGGCAACATACCCCGTAACTGCGCCTGTACCGCTTGCACCTGCGGGGTGAGTGGCGGGACCGGCAAACGAAACAATGCTTGTGCAGTGTCGCCGTCGCCCGTCCACAGCAAACTGGCAACATACTCGACCGAGTGCTGTTGCGCCAGTTCGACGGCATCGCATCCCCGGTAATAAAGCCTGCCATCCTCAATCAACGTAATCGCCGAGTCCATCACCGGCGTGCCCCACTGCAGCGCCGTTTCGACCAGCTTGGTTGGGCTACGGCGAGCCTCCTGGCGCGCCTTGAGTTGCTCCACATCCTCTCGTGCATAGTGCCGAGTCCGCTGTTTAATATCCAGAGTGTGCGAATGAATCAGCCCGCGACTCACATAAGCATACAACGTCGGCAATGTGATCCCCAACTCCGCCGCTGCCTCGCGCGCCGAAAGAAACTGCCCTTTAGCCACTGCTGTACTCCTTGAATGGAGCATACAATATATTGATTGAGTAATCAACATTGACAATGCATCTGAACAAGCCTATATTCATACCCAAATAAGAGGAACACGGCGATGCTCAATACCACAGAGGTTAATCCCGGCCTGGAAGGTGTCGTTGCCGCCGACACGCGTTTAAGCAGCGTTGACGGCCAGCACGGTGAACTCCTAATTGCCGGCTTTCCGGTCGAAACGCTTGCTCCCAAGGCCTCCTTTGAGGAAACTGTCTACCTGCTCTGGCACGATACCTTGCCCGATATAGACCGATTAGCTGCTTTTCGCCACGAGCTACAAGCTGCCCGCGCACTGCCGCCGGCCACGCTGGAACTTCTGCATGCCGCCGCTATGGAAAGCATCCCGCCCATGGATGCGCTCCGCATGGCCGCCGGGACCCTCAGCTTACCGGCTCCTGGTCTGGTCGTCTCGGATGCTCAAGCCACAGCGAACGCCGTTGTCGCCCGTTTCCCGACGATCATCGCCGCCTACTGGCGTCTCCTGCACGGCGATCCGCTCGTCGATCCTGATCCGCAATTAGATCATGCCGCCAATTTCTTATACATGCTCACCGGCGAAATACCCCATCCCGAGCGTACCCGTGGCCTGGAGACCTATCTCAACACAGTGGTTGACCATGGCCTGAATGCCTCAACCTTCACCGCGCGTGTGATCATCGCTACCGGCTCCGATCTCGTATCAGCGATAACCGGTGCTATCGGCGCGCTCAAAGGCCCGCTCCATGGCGGCGCACCCGGCCCGGCCCTCGACATGGTCTTCGAGATTGGCGAAGTCGCCAGCATCGACCGGGTCTTACGTCAAAAGTTAGCAACTGGTGAGCGCCTCATGGGCTTCGGCCACCGCGTCTACCGCGTACGCGATCCGCGTGCCGACGTCCTCGCAGTTGCTGCCGAGCACATGTACCAAGCCGCCGGCGACATGCAGCTGTATACCCTCGCCAAGGCTGTCGAAGAGCGTGCCGTCGCCCTGCTGGCGGAGCATAAGCCCGGCCGCAACCTCCAAACCAACGTCGAGTTTTATACCGCGCTCCTGCTCCATGGTCTCGACCTTCCAACCGAACTCTTCACCCCCACCTTTGCCATCAGTCGCGTCGTCGGCTGGATCGCCCACTGTTTCGAGCAGCAAGCGCTCCATCGCATCATTCGCCCGCAATCGATCTACCACGGCCCCCGTGACCGCCAGTGGGTCCCCCTTACCGAACGATAGCCGCGTATAGTGGCAGGGCCTGCCCGCGCCCTGCATACCTTGCTACTGACTTTGCACAAGCTTTGCATAAAGTCAGCATCTTGACGCTGACTTTATGCCTATGGTATACCATTCCTGTATCCAGATCGCCCAGATCATTCTCACCCAGGAAGACACCTGCTCACCGGTAACGGCGAACGTGATCAGCATAAGGACACAGTGATGGGTAAGATAATCGCTCCGGTTGTCGCCTGGGACGGCCTCATCGCCCAGGCCAAGAGTGTTGTTCCAGAAGCCTTTGGCACCGACGGGCATGTGTTGAACCTCATCGAAGGCCAATGGGGACATCCAGGCCATCACAAGCCCGCGATCTCGCCCGTCGATGGAACGGTGCTCGGTGCCCTGCCGATGATCGATCTCGAGACCGCTCGGCACGCCGTCCGCTTCGCTAAGCATGAGTTCGACACATGGTCCCATATGGAGCTGGATGAGCGGTGTGCCAAGGTACGTGATTGTCTGGCACAGTTGCGCCAGCAGCGCGAGTTGATCGGGCGGTTGTTGATGTGGGAGATTGGGAAGCCCCACAAGCAGGCCATGACAGATGTTGATCGATGTATCACAGGCGTGGAGTGGTATGTCGACCACATCGAGTCGATGGTCGCCGGTCGCCAAGCGCTCGGTGTGATCTCCAATATCGCCTCGTGGAACTATCCACTCTCGGTGCTGGTTCACGCGGTACTGGTGCAGGCGTTGGTTGGCAACGCGGTGATCGCAAAGACGCCAACCGACGGCGGCCTCTATGCGCTGACCGTGGCGCTGGGACTGGCCCGGCGCTGTGGTCTCCCGGTGTCACTCGTGAGTGGCTCCGGCGGCCAGCTCGGTGATGCGCTTGTCCGTAGTCCGGACGTCGATTGCCTCGCGTTTGTGGGTGGTCGGGCAAATGGGCGTGACGTCGCAGCCAGTCTGTACGACCGTGACAAGCGCTATATGCTCGAGATGGAAGGTGTCAACGCGTATGGTATCTGGGAGTTCTCCGACTGGCCCACGCTCGCAGCGCAACTCAAGCGTGGCTTCGACTATGGGAAGCAGCGCTGCACGGCCTATGTACGTTTCGCCGTGCAGCGCCAGCTCTTCCCCAAGTTCCTCCAGATGTACCTGCCGATGCTGGAGGCGCTGCGCTGGGGCAATCCCATGCTGGTCGACAGTGCGGACGATGCCCTGCCGACGCTCGACTTCGGACCTTTGATCACCGGGAGCCAAGTAGAGTCCTTGACGGCAATGTGCAGTGCGGCCACTGCGGCCGGAGCTGTCAGCCTCTTCGAAGGGACGCTGGACGAGTCGCTGTTCCTGCCCGACCAGGATGTGTCGGCATACTGCGCGCCGGCCGCGCTGCTCAATGTGCCACGTAATTGCGAGCTGTATCATAAAGAGCCCTTTGGTCCAATCGATACCATTGTAGTGGTGGATCGGCTTGAAGAATTGATTGCTGAGATGAACGTTTCGAATGGCTCACTCGTAGCATCGGTCGCCTGCGATGACGCTCGGCTCGGGCAGATGATCGCCCAAGACGTCCGCGCTTTTAAGGTGGGTCTGAACACTGTACGTTCGCGGGGCGACAATGAGGAGGTCTTTGGTGGGATGGGGCAGTCATGGAAGGGCTGCTTCGTCGGCGGTCAATACTTGGTGCAGGCCGTCACACAGGGACCGCCCGACGAGCATCTTTATGGCAACTTCCCAGACTACCGTCTTCTTCCCGACGCACGGTAGCAGCAGATCTGTGCACAACATTCCAGCATAAGGTGGCTCGTCGGTAATATTGGGAGCCACGGCGCGGATAAATTATACATTGTGACCGTAACCTCGACCTTTGTCCCCTTCGGAAGCAAAATAGGCTTGCTCAGCCGCTAATGTTCGGGCGTAGGGCTATGCTACAATCTGCTTGGCATACGTAAGGGAGTGGTGTATTGCACTGGTGGGGACGAGGGTGCATCGTTGGGTTATTTGGCGTCGCGACGTTTACTGCATGCTCCACTGAGCAACTCACGCAATCTGCACCGACGCCGGTGCAGTTGTATGCCGAAGTCACATCTGCTCCGCCTACAGCTAGTGCGTCGGCTTGGGAGAGGGTCGCGGCAGGGTTAGAATTTCGCGCGGTACGGCTAGCACAGAACGAGCATACAGGCACCTTCTCAACGATTCGGATCGATCCCGAGCGCTACCATATTCGTGTCGCGTATGACCGGCAGGATCCAGGTACCGTGCGGCAATGGGTCGACGCCGTGAAACCGATGGCCTTGATCAACGGTGGCTATTTCGATGCAAACTACCGAGCGACGGCGCTGGTGATCTTCAACGGTATCGTGCAAGGCACGAGCTACGATGGCTTTGGAGGCATGGTTGTGGTTAATCCGCAAGGCAAGTTCGAGCTGCGCTCGTTGCGCCAGCAGCCCTATGATGCGGACGAGCGACTACAACAAGCCATGCAGTCCACGCCCATGTTGATCCAGCCGGGCGGTACGGTATCGGAGCTCCAGGCCGACCAAGATCGGTCGCGCCGGACTGTTATCGCCCGCGACCGGACCGGGCGCATCCTGCTGATGGTCGATGACCAGCTGACCTTCACGTTGCCGGAGCTTGGTCCCGCGCTTAAGCAGTCCGATCTCGATCTTGATGCTGCATTAAACCTTGATGGTGGCCGGTCAAGCGGTATGTATCTCGACCGCCCAGGCAACCCGCTGCTGATCGAAGCATTCGATAAGCTGCCATTGGTGCTGGTGGTGGACAAGTAGTGATTAGCCACCCATCATGAGCCCTGTGACACAGCAACAGTAGGATATGGCTGACCCGGTCATCCAGAGCACGCCTCGCATGAGCTCTGCAGCAGCCGCAGGGGGGCCAGTCGTAGGTCCTGATTTTGTGGGGATCGATAGTGTTAGCAAGGAACGTTTGCGCCGGATAGGGACAGTCGCTGGATGGGTAGTGCTGCGATGGACGTGTTCGGCGACATCGCAGTCGGATACAGCGTGTCGGGCCATAGGATCTTCCCTTCGATCCGCTATGCCAGTCGGTCGCCGTATGATCCACCGGGAACACTGTCTGATGAAAGGTCGATGGTGGTGGGTCGTGGTTCCCAAACCAATGCTACCAGCCGTTGGGGTGACTATAGTGACCTGACGGTTGACCCGTCGGATGATTGCACCTTCTGGTATACGCAGGAGTACTACACTGTGACGAGTGACGCCAGTTGGGCCACGCGCATTGGCTCCTTCAAGTTTCCACGCTGCGGTACCACACCCACGACATGGCTGCCGATCATTGTGAAGTGATCATGTGGGGCTGCCAGGACCAGGTCGATTGCACTGATATGCCGCATGTGTTTACGTTCCTCCCACCGTCGCATGCCGCTCACCCAGAAGCGTGACAATTTGCTCGTGAACGGTCTCGGGTGCAGCCGCCGCCGAAATACGGTGGAGCAGACCATGGCCGCCGTAATAGTCGATCAGCTGCTCGGTCTCGGCCTCGTAGACGCGCAGGCGCTCGCGGATCACTTCTGGCTCGTCGTCGGGACGGATCGTTACGTTGCCACCTAGCCGTAGACAGGCGGCGATGCTTTCGGGATCATCGATGTGGAGGGCGAAAGGCGTCCCTAGTCCCTCGCACATGCGCCGTCCGCCGAGCCGGTGTACGGCAACCTCGTCGCTGAGATCAAGGGCGATGACCGCGTCGAGCGGGCGCTTGAGTTCAATAAGGAGTTTGTCGAGCGCCTCCGCTTGAACGCAGGTTCGAGGAAATCCATCTAGGAGCACGCCCTGCGTCTGCGGCAAGGCTCGCAGTCGTTCGGTCATGATCGCGATCATAACGTCGTCAGGTAGGAGTGTACCAGTTTTGAAGTAGCTATCGGCCAGCAAGCCGAGCGCGCTGCCCTTGACCACTTCATCGCGCAGCATCTGACCAGTTGCAAAGACCGTAAGGGGAAAGTGATGGCCTAACAGCCGTGATTGAGTCGATTTACCTGCGCCGGGGGCACCGAGCAGGATCAGGTGAAAGCGTTGATCAGGCATACGTGCGACCTCAAAATACAGGGCTGACGTTAGTGGAGAGTGAGCCGGAAGACGAGCATATCACGGATTTGGATACCATCTTCATAGACCGGCTCGTGATAATAGCGAAAGTAATCCCGCCTGACAGTATCCATGCGCAAACCAGACTTTTGGTAAAAGGCGATGTTGCCGATGCTGGAATTGGCTGTGCCGACTAGGAGGGCGTGCTTGCCCCGCCGTCGAGCTTCATCCACCAGCCAGTTGACGAACTGCCGTCCTAGTCCCTGGCGGTGGCGCTCGGGCGCAATCGCCAACTCCATGATCTCGCAAGCCTCATTGCGCCACTGCATGGTGGCCGCACCCACGAGCGCGGTGCCGTCATCCATACGGTAGATCGCATCAACGAGGTTGGCGAAGCCCCAGCGCAATGCACCCTCCGAGTGTTCGGCCTGGAGCAGGAGCGGCACGAGTTGCTCGACTTCGTCGGGCGTTGCTTGGCGAATCGTGATCGTCATATCCATGAAAAAACGTCGCTGTGATTCACAGCGACGTTTGATGGCGGAGCAGGTGGGATTCGAACCCACGAGGAGTTGCCCCCCACACGCTTTCCAGGCGTGCTCCTTAAGCCACTCGGACACCGCTCCCTTGTTACAACCTGCGCCGGATTATACCATACACAACACACCAAACCTGGTTGGTCCGGGGTGCTCACGCTACCAAGCGAACAGGGTTAGGCGATCTGGCGTGTCCGTTGTGGTGTCCGCATATCCAGTGCGGCCCATAGGACCAAGGCGACCAGCAGCCATTCGAGCGGTCGTTGGAGTGATTTATAGGTATCGACGATCAGATGGGCACTAGGTAGGACTGCATACAGCCGCCCAAGCCACATGCCCGGAATTGCCGAGAGTTCGGCCCATAGTGTAGACGATCCAAGCTGCGTGAGTGCTTGGCTGTATAGCGTGAGGCCGACTACCAGCAGGACCCCAAGTGCCAAAGCTGTCAGGGCATACATCACCTTGGCCAGGGGGCGCGTCGTGGTTACGGGTACGACGACATACTCGGGCTGCGGCACCAAAGCCTGCAGCCGCGCTTGGAGCGCGGCGGGTGGCTCGATCACCAGTGCTGAGCGCACCGCCAGATCAACCCGCGATTGCGTAGCCGGTTGGGCGAGCGCCAGCAGACGAGTGGCCAATTCGGGCGGTGGTGCCATAACGAGATTGGCGCGCACAGCCCCGTTCATCCGTTCATCGGCATCATCCGGAGTATGCTGTGGGTGGAGCAATATCGTCATACCTATCACACTCCTGCACTGAGCAGTGTCGCACCCGGTCGGACCACCGGCACCGGTGCGCGCTGCGGTACAGCGTCATCAGTCATAACCGCACCATCTGGGCTATCATTATACTCGGCCAACAACGCCTGGAGCCGCTCTTTGCCACGTCGAATATGGCTCTTCACTGTATTCAACGGCAAATCCAGCACTTCGGCAATGTCGGTGTATTTCATATCGTCAAAGTAAAATAATGTCAGGGCCAGCCGGTAGTGCGGCTCGACCTGTTCGAGCGCGCGCCGCACGGCGATCCGCAACTCATGATCGCTTAGCGCTCGGGCTGGATCGCCCCAGCGATCATCATCGGCGACGTTGCTCAATGGATCAAGCTCTTCTTCGCCATCACCGCTCGTAGGCTCGGCCTGTTGCACTTGCCGTCCCCGCCGCCGTAACTCATCGCGGCCCAAGTTTACGACCATCCGGTACAGCCAGGTTGTGAAGCGACTTTCGCCGTTGTATTGCGGCAACACCCGCAACAACCGCATAAACGCTTCCTGAGTCAGGTCGGCTGCGTCTTCGGGTTGGTGCAGGACGCTCATCGCAATGCTGTACACATACTGCTGCTGCGATGTAATCAATTCGGCAATCGCCTCTGGATCACCTGCCTGGGCGCGCCGGACACATGCACTTGTTGGTTCAGCCATCTTGACTCTGTCTTCCTATCATTGGCTGTTGCTGCCGCTATGACGACAGCTTGCATTGAAAGGTTGCAGCCATTGTAGCACCCCCTTTCAGTCGGACATGGTCCAAACGTCACCCTAAAGCTACGACTTTTGACGGTTAAGCACCACAGCCAGTGCTGCGAGCACCAGCAGCAATAGCCCGGCACCATAGATCCAACCTCGCCCGAGGCCGCGGGCCGGTGTTGAGGGCACCGAGAGTGGCACGCCAGGTCCTGCACTAGGTACGGGCGTTGCGGTGATGCTGGTTAGCGGTGGCGCGGTTGGCAATTGTTCGCCCGTCGGTGTAGCGGCCAGAGCTAGTGCGTGCCGTGCACTATCGGCACTTATTGTGGGTGCGACAGCGGCTTGTGGCGGTACGGGACCTTGAGCATTGCTGGCTGCCGCACCTCCGGCCGCAGCTGTAGATGCCGAACTCAATGCTGCGCCGGCAAGCGGGTAGGGTGTGGCTTGCGATAGGTCGGTAGCGGCCTCGGCCACGGTCGTCGCTGAATCGTTCGCAGCACTGGCAGGTACGGCGGCTGCCATCGTTGCTGCCGCACCGGCCGCCGCAAAAGGTTGGCTATTTGTTGCAGCACCACTGTTCGGGATACGCATTGCTGCGGTGGGACCACCACCACCCGCGCGCAGTGCCGCAATTCCAATACCGAGGAAGGCCAACAGGATCGCCAGCGCACTGCCCCAGCGTAATAGACCGAACCAACGATTACCACTGCTCGCGCGATACTGCGCCGGGTCGAGCGTAAATGAGCGTGCAGGCACAACGACGGGCAGGTCACGGAGCCAGCCCTGCATCGTCCGCAGTTCCGCTAAATCGGCGCGGCAAGCCGGACAGTCGTCGACCAGCTGTTGTGCCCGCTCTTGCTCGGTCCCTGTAAGCGCGTCATCGAGCAGTGCCGACAAGCGCTCCGTGGGGTCATCATTATGAGTATGAAGCACGGGCTCAGACATGGTCGGATAATCCGTTTTGTTTAGAATAGTTAATCATTACGTATTAAACGATAGCGCTCCGGCAAAAGTTCCCCACGGCGTAAGATCTCGCGCAGCGCAGCCCGGCCACGACTAAGGCGTGATTTGACGCTACCCAGCGGCCAGCCCGTCGCCTGGGCCATCTCTTCATAGCTCAACCCTTGCACATCGCTCAACACCACGACCAGCCGTTGATCATCGGGTAGCTCGGCCAGCGCGCGCTGGAGTGCCTCCCCCAGTTCGGTCCGCAGGACGCGCTCGTCGGGTGCTTCGCCTTGAGCAGTGAATTGGCGGGGTTGGTCGTCGCTGTCGGGATCAAAGGCATCCAACGAGGTTTGAGGTTTACGCTGCCGAGCGCGCAGGTAATCGTAACAGCCATTTGTGGCAATCCGTAGCAGCCATGCACTAAACGAGCCACCACGAAAGCTCTTGAGCTTACGGAAGGCACTGATAAAGGTTTCTTGAGTTACATCTGCAGCAGCCTCGTGATCATTCAGCACACGATAGCTCAGGGAGTACAAGCGTGTCTGGTAACGCTCGACCAGGAGGTTAAAGGGCCGCACATCTCCGTGCTGGGCATCCACGATCAAAGCAGCTTCGTCGGTTTGCATGGCACGCCGATTATAGCAGAGGGTTTCCTATATGCTATCCAAGCGTCTTGGTGATGCTGGACTTAAGAGCTATGCAGCTTAGGAGCACAAAGCAGTAGCATGCTGGTACCAGTTTGGCAACCTCCGGAGAAGCTTGTATGGCTCGTATTCTGATAGCGGAAGATGTACGCACGAACCAACTCATTCTGATGGCGATGTTGAGACAAATGGGACATACGGTGACGACCGCCAGTAACGGACGTGAAGCGATTACCGCGGCCGAGCATCAGATACCGGACGTGATTTTGATGGACATGGAGATGCCAGTGGTTAATGGTTGGATCGCTACAGCCTACCTGCAGAAGCAACCGGCGCTAGCCCATATCCCCGTGATTGCACTCACTGGCCACACTACGGCTCACGAGCTTGACCAAGCTCTAGCGGCAGGTTGCGTCGCGTGCCTCTCAAAGCCTATCAAACGTGAGCGCTTGCTTGCCGCACTCGATCCGTATGTCCGGGACTGCACACCAGTGCTGCAGGCAACCTCAACCAGCACGAGCGGCTAGCGGTGCAATGAACCTGATGTTAATTGCACATATCGGCGACCATTCTTTCGCGCTGCCGGTGAGCTCGGTTGAGCGTATCATCCCGATGGCTGCCCCTACGATCTTGCCGGAGGCAGTACCGGGCATGGTAGGAGTGCTTAACTATCAGGGAACAATCCTGCCGGTCGTGGACCCGCGTCCACGATTTAATGTAGCTACTCCCCCATTTCACATTGATCAGCTCTTGATCATAGTCCGGTCAGCACGCCGTTACCTCTTGTGGGTTAACAGTATCGAAGGTATTGTGCCCACATCCTCGGACACGGTGACTAACTTTGCGCTGCCCTTGGCTATTACGATTGACAACGCGACTATTCCCGTACTGTCTCCATTAACATTAGATCCCGGGCCAACTCCACGTCTCGGTGAAAACGTAGCATCATGATCTCCACGGTAGCGACGCGGCAGCCTGTCTTACTCCCGCCGAATCTGCGAGTTGCGTATCTGGAGTTGATTAAAGAATGGGTTGGCTTGGAGTTATCCGAGCACCAGTCCCGAGGCCTGGATGAGGCGATCATCCAAGGCATGACCCAGATGGGGTATACCGAGCCCGAGGCTTGGTATCAGACACTCGCCTCAGGCTCTGATCGTGAATGTCTTGAACGGCTAGCCACTCGGCTGACGATTGGGGAAACGCACTTCTTTCGGGTCGCGCCCCAGATCGAAGCTTTACGCATGACCGTGTTGCCGGAACTCATCAAACAACGAACATCAACGCGGCAACTCCATATTTGGTCGGCCGGATGCTCGACCGGTGAGGAGGCCTACACTCTTGCACTGCTCATTCGCGAACAATTACCCGTACCAAACCAATGGGATATCCGTTTGTTGGCGACCGACCTTAATCACGCAGCGCTCGATATAGCGCGAGCCGGACTCTACGGTGAGTGGTCATTCCGAGAAACACCCGAGCGGGTCCGCCAGCACTACTTCGTCCGTGAGGGTACGCAGTGGCGGCTCCTCCCAACGATTCGGACCATGGTCGATTTTCGCTCCATGAATCTGGTCGCCGGCAGCTTTCCCGTAGCCCTGACAGCTGAGGCGCAACACGATTTGATTGTATGCCGCAACGTCACCATCTACTTTAATACACAAGCTACGCAGCGGTTGTATGCCCGCTTTACGGCGATGCTAGCTGTGGGAGGCTGGCTCGTACTGGGACCTTCCGATCCGCCACCACAGTCTGGTCTCCTTCAGGCGGTGAACCTGCCTGGGGCCATTGTGTGGCGACGGGCCGCTCAGCATCCGGTTGCTGCTGATTACTCAGAACCGCAAACATCGAGCAACCATGCTTTCATCCGTGCGACGAGGACGGTACAGCAGGCTATAAGACGAGAGGCAGCCAGCCCTTCCCTTGTGGCTCCACTACCGGAGTGTGATCAGCTGTTAACGCCAGTAGCGGGTGCCGGGGGGATGGCACGTAAGCAAGCAGAACAAGGGGTGCATGATCGACCATTGGAGGTCGAAGGGCACTTACTGCTGGGCATGCTACACCTGGATGAGGGTGCCGTCGAGCTAGCGATAGAAAGTTTACGCCGAGCGACGTTTTTGGATGAGTACAGCATCCTGGCTCACTTTGGTTTAGGCCGTGCCTACGCCCTTGCCGGCTATGAGGTTCGTGCACGGGCAACGCTTACGCATGCACGTCGTTTGTTGGTCAGCTTTACTGAAAAACAAGCGGCGGAGGATGGCATGCCGGCAGTAAACGAGTTGCGTCACGCTATTGAGATGCAGTTAGCGAGCTTGGAGGGCCGGGGTACACCACGATGAATGTGGAGATGGACATTGCAGCCGAGCAGAGGAACGAGCAGGCATTGCTGGAGCGAGCACGTCGTTTCGCCCAGCCACTTGTGCAGACTGTGTCCAAGGCCGTGCTCGATGTGTTGCTGTTACGGCTTGGCGATGAACAGTACGCGGTCGGGTTGCCGTTCCTGAGGTCAGTCTTACCACCACAAGAGTTAACGTCCATACCATGTACACCACCCTATGTTGCCGGCTTGCTGAATCTCCGTGGGGAGATCTTAACCGTGTTGGATCTTGCTGTGGCGCTACAACTTCGCGACTTGCCCTCCACTTCTAAGAGCGCGCAGGTGATCCTGGTTGAGATGCCGCAGGTACGTGTGGGACTGCTGGTAGATGAGGTACTAACCGTTGATCGGTTGTGCCTTGAGACGCTTGATCGCAACTTCGGTGGGCAAGTGTGGGCGGCGGGTGTGGCTGGCGGAACGACCGTACTGCTTGATCTGGAGCGGCTATTGACAAGTGACCGGTTTGCTGTTTTTGATGAGCTTGGGTGAGAAATGACACTTAATTTACGAAATAAATTCTTGGCGGTCTTTGGTGTGGTGTTCGTGTTAGCCGTGATCGTTGGTTCAGTTGCCACCTCCGAGGCACTGTATATCCGTGCACAAGTCATGACGATGTACAAGGATGATCTTATCGGAACGGGATCGGTCAGTATGCTTAGCCAAGATATGCTGGAGATGCGGGAAAAGGTATTGACGCATATCTCCAGTGTGGAGCCGGCGAAGAAAAAGGAAATCGAAGCTGACATCAAGCGCATCGATCAGAACGTTGATGCAACGGTATTGGCAATCAAGACAGGCGATAGTGAGGGTGCACAAAAAGATCAGCTCGCAAAATTTGTAGGGGCTTGGTCCGCCTTCCGCACAAGCCGTGACGCCTTGACCTTGCCGGCCAGTCGGGTAGGCGGACGGGTCGAGCAAGCGCTGGCTTTCTACAGCATCGATGAGAATGCGCGTGTCCACTCGGTAAGTGATGCGGTGAATGCCTTGATTCAAAGCAAGGCACAGTCGGCGAGCAGTCGCAATGATGCAATCGAGCGAACCTTTATTCGCTCGGCCGGGCTCATCGCCGCCATCACCCTTGTAGCATTGCTGCTGGCGAGTGGTTTGGTCTTGCTCCTTGTGCGTGGCATTACCCGTACGACAGCACAGATGGTGACGGCCTCCCGTGGACTTGCCCGGGGCAATCTTAACCAAAGTATCAATGTCCACTCGCGAGATGAGCTTGGCGCGATGGCCGACTCGTTTCGTAGCATGATCGGCTACCAGCAGCGTATGGCGGCAGTAGCCGATGAGATCGCACGCGGCAATCTGAGCGCACCGGTGCAACCGGAATCGCCAGAGGATGTGCTAGGGCTCGCATTTGGTCGCATGATCGAGAGCTTGCAACGTGTGGCGGCGACGGCAGACGCGATCGCCGGTGGTGATCTCAACCAGGAGGTGCAGCTACAGTCGCCGGAGGATGTGCTAGGGCGTGCCTTTCAACGCATGATCAGCAACTTACGTACTCTCGTGGCCGAGTTGCAGCAGGGCTCACAGAACTTGGCCAGCGCCGGCGGGGAAATATTGGCAGCTACCTCGCAGCAGGCGGCCGGCGTGACCGAGCAGTCGGCAGCGATTGCCCAAACGACGGTGACCGTGGACGAGTTGAAAGCCTCCGCCGATCAAGCGGTCGAGCTTGCCGGTAACGTGTCGGCGATTGCACACCATGCCAACCAGATTGCGGATGAGGGGGTGTTGGCAGTACGCGATGCAACTGCTGGCATGAACGACATCCGGCATAAAACGCAATCCATTGCTGAGAATATTCTGGCCTTGTCCGAGCAAAGCCAACAGATCAGCGAGATTATCGCGACAGTCAATGATTTGGCCAACCAATCAAACTTACTAGCATTGAATGCGGCTATCGAAGCGAGTCGAGCAGGTGAGCAGGGCAAGGGTTTTGCCGTCGTCGCACAGGAGATTCGGCTGCTGGCGGAGCAGTCCAAGGCGGCGACCGCGCAGGTGCGGACGATCCTGTCAGATATTCAGCGAGCTACCAATGCTGCAGTGATGGCAACCGAGCAAGGCAGCAAGGGCGTGGATGCAGGTATGCAGCTCATCGACCAGGCCGGTCGTACGATCGACGATCTGGCTGGCGTGATCCAACAAGCGGCGCAGTCGGCGGGACAAATTGGTGCGTCGGTCCAGCAGCACTCGGTGGGTATGGAGCAGATTGCGGTCGCGATGGGCAGTATCAACCAAGCGACAGGGCTGAATCTGGGAGCCACTAATCATACGCGGCAAGCAGCTCAGGACCTAACCGATCTATCCAGAAAACTCAATCAGCTGGTTGATCAGTACCAGGTCTAGGGAGAAAGCTTGTGATTGGAGGAGATGAGCGCTGGCAACAGCTTGGGGCAGCATTTGCGGGTGAGTTAGAGGATCGTATGCCAGTGCTTACCGGCATGCTACTTGACCTGGAACGTGATACGGATAAGCAGACACAGCGAGAAACGGTGGAGGCCTTGTTTCGCGAGGTGCATAGTCTTAAAGGAGCAGCCCGCGTTGTCAAGTCGTTGGAGGTCGAGCAGTTGGCCCACACCTTTGAAGGGTCCCTAACCAGCTGGCGCGAGCCTCACTTCCAGCCAGATGCTGCATGGTTCGATACTGCCTTTGGGACGATCAGTGCGTTTGGCCAGATACACCCATCAGATAGCAGCCAGGGAGTGCCACCTCCGTTTCCAACCATGTTGTCCCAACTCACTGATGTGCCGGCACGTGAGGCCGCTGCCGTCCCCGCAGTAGTGCAAGTGCTAGAGCAGCGGCTTGCAGAGACACCGGTCGTGTCGCAAGCAGGCTCTCCGTCCTTGACTCCCATCACATTGGCTCCTCCCGGAGTAGCGGAGCGGATGGGATCTGGCGGCGTGCGCGCGCCTACTGATAGCATCCGAGTGGCAGTCGTAAAGCTCGATCAGTTGCTGGCACAGGCAGGTGAGCTGACAGTGACACATATTCGGATCGAGCAACGCGCCGATGCGTTGCGATTCCTGCGGGACGATTTGCTAAATTGGCGACGCGAATGGCGCGGCCAGCGTAGGCTGCGAGGAAGCTTGCAGCATGCCGTCAGCCAAGAACGAAAGCATGATGCTTTTTCAGTGGGCGACATCGAGGCGTTGCTCCGCTTCACTGAACGATCTGAGCAGCGTGTACTCGATGTCCTGCAACAAGTTGAAGTGATTGTGCAACAGTTTCGGCAGGACGTCGTCCAGCTTGGGGCAGTGACGCACCGCATCGAGGATGAGGTGATGGCTGTGCGCCTATTGCCAGTGTCGACGATCTTCGACCCATTCCAACGCTTGATACGCGATCTCCAACGTGACCTCGAGAAAGAGGTCGTGCTTGTGTTGGATGGAGGTGAAATTGAGATTGACCGGAAGATCCTCGAACAGTTGCGCGACCCGGTGATGCATATGCTGCGAAATTCCGTGGACCATGGCATCGAGTCCCCTGAGGAGCGGTTGACGGCAGGTAAGCAGGCGTGTGGCACCATTCATCTAACGGTGGCTCAAGTGGGGGGGGTGATCACGCTTGAATTGGCAGATGACGGATCAGGTCTTGATGCGGGACGCTTGCGTCAAGCTGCAATTACCAAAGGTCTCTTGTCGCTGGATGAGGCCGCCGGTCTCGACGACCAACATGCGTATGAACTCATTTTTCAGCCGGGTTTCTCCACAAGCCCGACGATTACCGGGACTTCCGGGCGTGGTGTCGGGATGGATGTCGTGCGTGAGAACGTGGAGCGCCTCCATGGGCATCTTACGATGAAGAGTGAGCTTGGGTCGGGAACTTGCTTCACCATAACGGTCCCCCAGACCTTGGCGACGACGCGGGCAATCGTAATTGAGCAAAGCAACCAACTGTTTGCGCTTCCTTCAGTGATGACGGAACGCAATGCCCGCGTCAGAGCCCGGGATATCAGGAGTGTTGAGGGGCGGCAGGCGGTGGTGATTGAGGAGTGTGCCGTGCCTTTAGTAGAGCTGGCTGATGTGCTTGAGCGGCCACATAGTGCATCCTACGGAGCGTGGCGAACATTCTTTATCCTACGTAAGGGCGACCAACGTGTAGCATTCCTCACCGATCAATTGGCCGGCGAACAGGAAATAGTGGTAAAGCATTTGCCGTGGCCTCTTCGCCGAGTCCGCAATGTCAGCGGTGCGACTGTATTAGGCTCGGGACAAACTGTGATTATTCTGAACCCGGTTGAGCTCTTCAAAACCGGTCTGGAACTCATTGGAAGGAGTGGGAAGCTGGATCCTAAGCCCGTGGTCGTGGCTGAGCAGAGGCGTTGTGTTCTGGTGGTGGACGACTCCTTGACGACCCGCGCTCTGGAACGGAGTATCTTGGAGGCGGCCGGCTATGAGACGGCAGTGGCCTCCGATGGAAGAGAGGCTTTGGATATCCTGCATCGCCAGCCGATCGATTTGGTCGTCTCCGATGTCGAGATGCCAGGGATCGACGGCTTCGCCTTAACAGCAGCGATACGCTGCGACGAACGTCTGCGGCTAATTCCAGTGGTGCTGATGACATCGTTGGAGGCACGGGAGCATCAAGAACGTGGTGTCAGAGCCGGTGCCGACGCGTACTTGGTCAAAAGCACCTTTGATCAAGGCCAATTGCTTCAGACCATCGGTAGACTGTTATGAAGTCAAATGCCAAACTGATTCGTGTACTTGTGATCGAAGGTGGGGTTGGCCGACAGGGCGAGCTTCTAGGGCTCTTACAAGCTGATCGCGATTTCGAGATTGTCGCTGCCATAAGCAGCGGACCGGCAGCGCTCAAAACTGTGGCTAGCTTGAAGCCGAACATTATTGTGATGGAATTAGCACAATTGCTGCCGGATGGTGTGAGCCTCGCGCGCTGTATTATGCAGGAAACACCGACGCCAATCGTTATCGTGACATCACGTACGTTCACGGACGATCCACGCGTGATTACAGCTGTAACTGAGGCAGGTGTGCTGGCCCTCATGGAAAAACCGGCCTCCGATGCTCTGAGCAAACCGGCAGAGGAGTTGCTCCGGACGATCAAGAGCATGTCTGCCGTCAAGGTAATCCGGCGTTGGGATGCGGAACGACTGAAACTGAGCACGTTCGCTCCACGACCATGCGTGGTAGCTCCGGCGCCCGGCTTCCAGGTGGTCGCGATCGGTGCCTCTACGGGGGGGCCGCAGGCCTTGCAAGAAATCTTGACGCGCTTACCGGCATCATTCCCACTACCGATCCTGGTAGTCCAGCATATCGCTCCGGGCTTCGTTGATAGTCTCATCGCTTGGCTGCGCCCACTATGTCACCTACCTATCCAGCTTGCAGGTGCTCATATGGTGCTCTCGGTGCCTGGCATCTATGTTGCTCCGACCGATCACCATCTGGTAGTGCATGGGCGAACATTAGTGCTAACCAAGGATCCTTTAGTATCGGGCCACCGACCGGCGGCAACGGTCTTATTCCGTTCGATCGCCGCTGCTTATGGTACAACAGCGATCGGTGTGCTCCTCACCGGTATGGGTGACGACGGTGCAGGTGGGCTGAGTAGCATCAAGCAGGCCGGCGGTGCCACGATCGCCCAGAACGAGTCAAGCTCTGTCGTTTTTGGCATGCCGGCGGCAGCAATTAGTTTGGGAGTCGTAGATTACGTACTCGCTCCGCAGGAGATTGCGGCACTGCTGGTCAAGCTTGCGTTACCGAGCCGAGAGATATGATGGACGTAAATCTGGTAGCACTTTTGGATGAATTTCGGGCCGAGATGGCCGAGTACCTACAAGTGTTGAATACGCAATTGCTCATGTGGGAGCGCACGCCGTCCGATTTGACGCCCATCCGTGAGATGTTTTTGGCCGCCCACACGCTTAAAGGTGCGGCAGCCATGATGGAGATCAAGGACATCGTAGAGTTAACCCATGCCTTTGAAGATGTGCTTGCCCTCTTTCGTACCGAACAGCGTCAGCTGGATGGCACGACGGCCGACCTCCTGTTTCGGACCTTGGATATGCTGCACGACTTAGTCGAACGAGCGGTGCCAAGCACTATCGAGGTCAATGCGGCAGTGGGTGCATTGATCAACGAGCTACGTGAGCAACAGACAGTTCTGGCTCAGGCAGCAATTGACGTTAATCTGAGACAAACGAGCCCAGACCGCAGTCTACGCATCCTCTTGGTCGAGCATTCATCAACCGTACGCATGTTAGAGGAGATGGTGTTGAACGATTGCGGCTTTGAAGTTAATGTGGTGGCCGACGGCAGTCAAGCTTTCAGCTTAGTACTCCAAAGCCACTATGACGTAGTGATCTCAGGCGTCGAAACGCTGGGACTGCGCGGCTTGGAGCTTGCAGCAGCCCTGCGGAATGTGCCACGTGGGCAAGACGTGCCCATTATCTTGATGAGTAGCGATCACCATCCCGAACATCATCCACGTGCCACTGAGCTCGGGGTCGAGGCATGTTTGCGACCGGCGTCGCTGGCTGACCAGGAATTGGGAAAGCTGGCTCATTCCTTGGTTGCTCGGGGTCGTGGATCTAGATGATCGCGACTATTTAGATCGAGGTGACCCGTGAGTATTTTGATCGTAGACGATAGTCGTACCAGCCGTGGCTTGTTGACTGCCATCCTCCATAAAGCTGGCCATAGACAGATCGTAAGTGCTGGGTCAGCTCTCGACGCGTTTACTCGGCTGGGTCTAGACGAGGGAGTTTCCGCCGTCGCCGAGGTTGATTTGATTCTGATGGATGTGACGATGCCCGAGATCGATGGCATTACGGCACTCCACCGGATTCATGGAGATCCGCGACTGCGTGATGTGCCGGTCATTATGGTGACAGCCAGTGCTGATGCCACTGACCTGAAAGTCGCCTTTGATGCAGGAGCCTTCGATTACGTTACCAAGCCGGTCAATCACATCGAGTTGCTGGCGCGCGTCAACTCCGCGTTGCGGCTTAAATACGAGATGGATCAACGTAAGGCGCGTGAGGAGGAGTTGGTGCAGGTCACGAAACAACTCGAAGCGGCCAATCAACTCCTCCATCACCTGTCCCTGACCGACGGTCTGACCGGCGTCGCCAACCGGCGACATTTCGACCAAGTGCTCATGATCGAGTGGACGCATGCACGGCGTACCGGCACTCAACTTGCGCTGTTGCTGATCGATATCGACTACTTCAAGCCCTATAACGACCGTTATGGTCATCAAGCCGGTGATGACTGTCTGCGACGGGTAGCCGCTGCCTTTGCCGGGGCGGTCATGCGCATGGGCGATCTAGTAGCGCGCTATGGTGGCGAGGAATTTGCGATCATCCTGCCACAGATAGACCGTGAAGGTGCCTGTATGATTGCTGAACGGCTGCGCCATGCTGTCATGGAGCTGGCTATTCACCATCCAGAATCGTCGGTTCGTGATGTCGTCACTGTGAGCATTGGTGTTGCTGCGCTCGTTGTTGGTCGCGACGATAGTCCAGCTCGCTTAATCACCCTCGCCGATCAAGCGCTGTATCAAGCTAAGCGCGAGGGCCGTAATCGTGTCACCACCGCCGATACAATGATCTCAGAAGTTGCACTTTGACGTCCCCACAGTTATAGTATGCGCCAGCCGCTGCCTCCGCATTCCGGCTGTATTCGCGCCGACGTAGCTGTATCAAAGAGGTCAACATGCGCCTACCTACCCCGCTTCGTTTGCTCATCAGTTGCGCCCTGGTGTCCATGTTTGCCTTGGCAGCACAGGCGTATGGGCACGCGGCTGTCATAGCCACCACCCGGCCCGGCGCGGGTGCCATCAATGCCACTCGCACGGCTCTCGCACCTCTGGGCCAACATGCTATACATCCTCTAGCGGCCGGTACTCCCGGTCCGGGGACTCCAACGTTGACTGCTACTACTCCTGACAGCAGTGGCGTACCGGGCCAAACCGTCCGTTATGATTTTACCCTTACCAATAATGGCCCGAACGACGATAGCTACGTGCTTTCTGTCGCCAATATTACGGTCACCGGCGGAGCCACACCGCTGCCGGCGACTAATATTGTCTTCACCGTGGGCAGCCCAGTTCGTCTGTCAGTGAATACACAGATCACCTTTTCGGCCAATGTCTTAATTCCCTCGACCGCGACGCCTGGCACGATTTATACCATTACGCTCCAAGCAGCCAGCCAGAACGGGGGTGGAACTGCCTCCGCCGTCATTACCACTAC
>JACDGP010000242.1 GCA_013821605.1 Herpetosiphonaceae bacterium | reverse complement strand
TCAAACAGTATCGGTTTCGGCACACGCGAACAGCGTTTCTGGCAGACCTTGAAGCACGCTGGACGGTGGCGACAGCTCGTACGGGACTATTGCCCCAACGTACGCTACCCTTGCCCTGACGGTTTTTAAATGGCCCGGATCAACTCAGCCAGGCCCGTGAGGCAGTAATTACCCGTAGCCTGGGCCTTGACCAATCGTTACCTATCCAGATTATCAAGTGGTTTAGAGCGATTTTCAACGGAGACCTCGGCTATTCCTACTTCCACCGGCAGGCGACCATGGAAGTCATCGGGCAGCGTTTACCAGCGACCATTGAGCTTGCCTTAATCTGTTTCGTGGTGGCGATGATTGCCGGAGTCGTGGCGGGCACCCTGGCAGCGTACAAACCGAGGGGATGGGCTGATCAAATCATAAGCTCGGTGAGTGTGATCCTTCTCGCACTACCCGCAGTCTGGTTGGGCTTGCTCTTAATTGTGATTTTTGCGGCCACGCTTAACATTCTTCCCTCAGCCGGCAGGCAAACCATCGGTGGTGCAGATGCTCTGGTGGACCACCTCCGCCACCTGGTGCTCCCGGTACTCACTCTCAGTGCTGGGTATGCTGCGACCGTCGCACTTTCGGTCAGGGAAGTCGTCGTCGAAACCCTCGCGGCTGAATACATTCGAACCGCCCGTTCAAAGGGCTTGGGTGAAGCAGCAGTTGTCGTACAACATGCCCTACGCAACGCTCTGATTCCAATTATTACGCTAGCTGGTTTGACATTACCTGATCTGTTGGGCGGCTCAGTGGTGGTGGAAACCGTCTTTGCGTGGCCAGGAGTCGGTCAACTCACTGCTGAGAGTGTTGCTCGCAGAGACTATCCGGTCCTGCTGGCGGTGAGCCTCATTGTCGCCTGTGCGGTTCTTGTGAGCAGCCTGCTGGCCGACATTCTGTACCATGTTGCCGACCCACGGATTATCTATGGGTAGACGTAGCTCACAGTTCTTGGTTGGTCTTACTCTACTATGGTTTGCTGGTTTGCTGCTTGGCCCATTCGTCATTCCCATCGACCCCGACCACGTTGACCTCCAGCGCTTTCTTGAACACCCCGGTATATCCGCACCGCTGGGTACAGATGAAAATGGGCGGGATGTCCTGGTCCGGGTGATGGTAGGAGCTAGGCTTTCGCTCTCGATTGCGAGTGGCGCGACACTGCTGGCACTAATCGTGGGCATTGGTGTAGGTGCACTTGCAGGATTTACTCTCAAGAGCTGGCTCGACGGCTTATTAATGCGGCTGGTCGACGCCTGTTTAGCCGTTCCCACGATTCTGGTGATTCTGATCGTCGCGGCCATCTTTGGAGCCGGTCCCGTCCAACTTATTATTATTATTGGACTTACCGGTTGGATGCCGGTAGCGCGCTTGGTACGAGGCCAAGTCCGGGAGTTAACAACGCTGGCCTGGGTTGAGGCGAGCAAAGCGTTAGGCGTTCCACCTACCCAGCTACTGCTGCGCGGCATACTCCCCGCGCTTGCGCCGATCCTATTTGTTGCAGCCCTCAATGAGGTCCGGCGGTCAATTGTGCTGGAAGCCACGGCCAGCTTTCTGGGAGCGGGTGTCTTACCGCCGACGGCAAGTTGGGGGAATATGCTGATTGACGCCCAGTTATACCTGCTAACCGCCCCCTGGCTAGCCCTGGCGCCGGGCATCGCGTTGACCATCACATTACTGTTAATCGGACGGTTACGATCATTTACCGTCCGACCTGGAAGCAGGAGCAACGTCCGGTAAAAGAGCCTGCAATCGCCAAGCTCGCCGGTTCAGTGGAGCGCGGTTTGCTCGTGCTTGGTCCAAGAGATGACGACCATGCGCTGCGGTTGGATTGGTCGCCAGCCGCCATCTGGATCACGCTGCATGTGCGCTCGCAGCAGCATGCGCAGCCGTTCGTCGCGCGTCGCGTCAGGCTGCAGACACAGGCGAATCCGCACATCCACCAACGCCTCCTCCAGATCGGCAAAGTGCAAGGTGTTGATCGGAGCGATCGGTGTGAACTGCGCATCGATCCCGAGCTGATGGAGCAAGGCGAGCGCCGGGATCGCTCCTGGGAGGTGCAGCCGTTCGACATCATAGATCGCGCGCCAGAAAGGCATCAGCCAGACGTTTGGGCTCTCGAAGCCTAGACAAAGGAAGCACTGATGCAGCGTGTGCTGATCCAGCTTTTGCAGAAAGGACGCACCATCCGCGATTGGGTAGAGCACATGCGCACAGATAACAACATCAGCAGGTGGGACATCGGCCGTTTCCCAGTGGTCGCGCACGACCTGCACCTGCACCTGTTCCTCTGCGACATATTGCTCCAAGTAATGGACCATACTGTCTGAAGGCTCAACGGCAGTTACAACTGCTCCAGCACGCGCCAGCGGCACGGCGTAGCGGCCAGTGCCAGCACCAACATCAAGCAGCCGTGTTCCCGGCTGAATAGCGGGAAGGACCGAGGCAAGAAACGTATCCGGCTGCAGGGATTGGCGGGCGGAGCTGTGGAAACGCGCGGCCTGTGAACTCCACCAATCGGCACCCGGCCGCGCTTGTGGATCAGCCAGCGCATCGAACTGGGCATGCTCGGCGGCAACCTGTGCTTGCCACGCTGCAGCCCAATCAGTGGGCAGCAAAAGTGTCATAGAAAGCAGTCCTTGTGTCGTTATACCAAACGAGGACCTTGCGAGTCCAACCCAAGTAAGAAATGGATATAGCGTGAGCTAGCATAGGAGCGGCTAGATACTACGCGAGGCGGCTTTTGACCCATGTGTTGGTCATCAGCCGCCTCTGCGCATCGGATATGGAACCTGCGTAGCATTACTCTACACCATCATGCGGATTTTTGCAATAGCGAATTTTGTCTATAAATAAACGTGGTACATTAGTGTAAGACATGGGTATCTGACGCCGAGGCAACGCTCTCAGCAGTACCACGGCAGCTACTGCATCGTCCAAAGATCACCAGATGCTCCATATCCATCGTAAAATTCTGCTCCCGATCCAAGGTGGCGCAAAGCGCATGCAACGCAGCATGGTCGATCTGGCGCATCTCGCCGCAGGACCGGCAGACCAAGTGGTGGTGCGGCTCCTCGCCTACGAGTTCATACGTTTTCTGACCACCGACATCCGCCGTCGCCACAAGCCGTTGATCGCAGAGAAAGTCGAGTGTCCGGTAGACCGTCGCCAGATTGAGTGTTGGCGCGATGTGCTGGACACGTGCGTAGATTTCCTCAAGGGTCAAATGGTCGCCCCCTGCGCCGAGTGCTTCCAGGATCAGCTGGCGCTGTGGTGTCATACGAAAGCCACGCGCCCGCATGAGCGTCGCATAATCGGGGTGATGCTGGGCCATGCCGGCCTCCTCTGGTCTACGGATTCGCAGGCGCGGGCCGCTAGGCATCCGCACGATGGACATAGTTTGCCGCACTCCGTCCCAACGACTATACCACGCTCACGACGTGTCTGCTGCCTGGGACCTTTCTGCTACGCTAGGGGA